>CAYJHU010000359.1:0-1694 GCA_964369655.1 uncultured Desulfovibrionaceae bacterium
TGGCTTTAGCTTTTTCAATCATTTTAGGGTCACGCGCAGCAGCAAGAATCATCTCGGAGACCACAGGATTATGACCATGCACTAAGATATTCACTGTTTCTTCTTTAATAACGCCAAGGTTTACGGTGGACATGCGCGGCTTTGGTACACCAAACATAATGTCACACAGCTCTGTGGCAATCATGGAGCCGGCCCAGCCGTCCGCCAAGGAACATCGTGCTGCATGTAATAAGGTATTGGGGGCATCATTATCACAGCCCATATGGGTTCTGTGCATCATTTCAGCTATTTCTCTATCGATACCTCTAGGGGTAATGCCGAGTTTTTCCCAAATGGCACGGCGTTTTTCCGGTACACGGCTAATAAAGCTGATGGACTTTCTTCTGCTACCAAAATCAGAATAAAAGACATCAACCAAGTCCTTAGCAATATCATTAAGATCGCGATTTTCTGTGTTAATTCCTACTTCACCGGCCACTTGTAGTAATTTTTTCTCTTCTTTTATGCTGTAGTGTTTGGTGTGTCCTTCCACCACAGCCTCAAAAGCTTCGAGTACATCGCGTCCATGATCTGAGTGCCCAGCTGAACCACCAGCCACAAAACGACCAAAATTGCGTGCCACAATAACATCAGCGTCTGCGCCGCAAACACCGCGCGACAGCTTGCCTCCTGGGGCGGCCTTGGCACTGATACGGCATGGCCCCATAATACAGTTTTTACAGGTGGTTCCAAGTTCACAAAAGGTGCAATGCGGCGTTTGCTGGGCTAGTCTATCCCAGGCTGTTTCCACACCGTCTGCCTTAGCTTTTATTAGCATTTTTTGGGCATCTTCCCAAATAGACATATCTTCAATTTGCATTTCTTTCTTACTCATAGTTACCCCTTAAACTTGTTTAATCGTTTATAAAATAAAACAGGATAGACCATAAAAATGTAGATTGCTATGAATTAAAAGTCAAGGAAGGTATTGAAAAAGTAAAAATATTGTACTTCTTTTGCTTTCATAGCTAAACAAAGCATAATTACTATTTAGTTTGTAAAAAATAGCCTTGAGCATGATTTTTTACATTATTTCAACGTATCGCAAAGTATCTTACCGAACAATAAAAAAGGCTGAAAACCTTATTTTTATTAGGTTTACAGCCTTTTTCGTGTTTTAAAAAATCTTTTAATGGTGGAGACGGGGGACACATAACTAAAATATATTATAAGTAGTTACATGTAAAAAAACAAAAAATACTGAAAAAAATACTGTAATTTTTTTTATTGTAATTTTTTATGATTTTGCTTGTACTTTATCCATCGAACTAGCGTCTAATTTGTCCATCGAACTCTTATTTATTAAAGCAATGTATTGGTACTTTTGTCAACATCGAAGAAGGGCACCCCCACAAGTTGCTCATTGGCTTTAGGTGCAGGATATGGTGGAGAGCTGCCCCATGGGATATGAACTTTCTTTAACTCCTCCCTCGCTGCACCGCCCCTAATCCACCACGTATAGCTATCAGTTTTTTTTTCTGCGCTGCGTTCTATACGACAATGGCGACGGTATGCCATATAGTCCGTCCATCGAAAATAACCACGTGGAGGCTGGAAGTTCAAGGCGTTGAGCTTTTGCGCTAGTTCTTCATAGGTGGACGTGCTGCGCTTAAGCTCCATGAACTTTTTGTCAGAGAGTGTTTTCTTGCGCTTTT
>CAYJHU010000359.1:1704-1957 GCA_964369655.1 uncultured Desulfovibrionaceae bacterium
TCGGCTGCACGTGTCATAGAATGGAGTGCCGCACAGAATTTCTTGAGGTTTTGGCTTGGGGTATGTGCATTCAGTTTTCAAAGGGTACTGCTCCCACCGTGCGCTACGCTCCCTCGCTGCCCATGCGAATGTAGCATTTTCTTCTTTTAGGATTAGTCTATAGTATCCCCTTGCTGCTTGTTCCGTCCAAACATGACTGGAGGAATTAGGACAATAAACATCCATTTCATTGAGGACATTAGCGCATTCTAAA
>CAYJHU010000360.1:0-1951 GCA_964369655.1 uncultured Desulfovibrionaceae bacterium
TTATTATAATTGTTCCGTTTCTGTGTCATTTTACGTGTAAGCATATCTACAAGTTGCTCACTAATTGCGTATGTTTGTGGTGATCCAAAGGCCCTAAAAGCAATGCCAAAGTTTGCATTTGTAAAAACTGTACGCACCAAGCCGCGCATGTGTTCAATATTATAGGGATAGCCCAAAAATCTTAACACTTTTGTTGTTAGGGCTCGAGCCAGCTCGCTATATAAGAATTGGCACAGGGCGAAGTTTTTTTGAGAAATTTGGAAATAATGCCATTTATACAAGTGACAAATTTGTCACACAATAGCCATACATCGTCAACTATCTAGCATTAGTGTACGCACACTTGTTCAATTTTACAAGAAACTAGCCCAAAAGTGTACATCATGACCCACGAAGAAAGTATTCAAAAACTCGAGCATATTTTAGAAAAAGACCTTCTTTTTCCTGTATATCAACCCATAGTTTCTCTGCAAAACGGTGAAGTTTTTGCCTATGAAGCCTTAAGCAGAATATGCGCTCCTTACGATGACATAGGTATCGAAGCGCTTTTTCATGCAGCCGAATGCACAGACAAGGTGTGGGAATTGGAAATGCGATGTAGGCAAAAATCCATCGGGTATTTCGCTCAGTCAAAATCTCAGGCACATCTTTTTATCAATATCAATCCCAATACCATTTCTGACGCCGCGTTCAAAAAGGGCGTAACGCAACAAAATTTACAGGAACTTGGCCTTTGCCAAGACAGAATTACCTTTGAAATTACAGAAAGGGTCGCTGTACAAAACAAGCCTCTTTTTCACGATGCTATCAACTACTATAAAGAGCAAAATTATGGCATTGCCATTGACGATGTCGGTTCTGGTTTTTCTGGTCTCAATACTATAATAGAGGTGAAGCCGCTTTTCATTAAGCTTGATAAGTACCTCATTGAAAATATTAATGTTGACCATACGAAGCTTATCATGTGCCGTGCCCTAGTGGAGTTTTGCAAGCAAGCTCACATTAAGGTCATTGCCGAAGGCATCGAAAAATATGAAGAGCTGGAAGAACTTATAGAGCTTGGTGTTGATTATGGGCAAGGATACTTTCTTGCTCACCCTCATACGCATATACAAGATATTGAGCTGCAAAAAAAACAGCTTATTCATGAAAAAAATACAAAAGAACTCATAAGCAAAGTGCGCACATCTATCTATCCCACTGTCAAAAATGTATGCCATAAGGGGTACACCTTCGCTCCACATGAAAAAACAAAGCATATTCTTGAAAAGCTAGAAAAAAACGCCGACATTACTGAATTTACTGTGGTTGAAAACAATAAACCCATGGGTTTCATGACTCGCGCAGACCTCAATGCCATTTTAGGCGGGCGATATGGCTACAGCATCTTCGCCAAAAAAGATATTTCTGAACTTTTGCAAAAGAATTTTCTCAGCGTTAATGTGGACATGGCAGTAGATCAAGTGGCAAAACTTGCCATGCAAAGAGAAAATGATCAACTCTATCATCCCATTGTTGTGGAAAAAGACCAGTGTTATTACGGTATTGCTACAATTAAAGATCTTCTTTCTATTTGTACAAAAGCCGAAGTAAATGCCGCCCTTCATGCTAATCCGCTCACAAAACTGCCGGGCAATTTGCTCATAGAAAAAGAATTGGAACAACGTCTTTTTCACACAAAAGACTATGCCATCACCTATTACGATATTGACAACTTTAAGGCCTATAATGATGCTTATGGTTTTGAAAACGGTGATCTTATGCTCATCATGTTTGCCAAAATTCTACAAGCGTCCACCACAAAAAAGGAATTTATTGGACATATTGGCGGCGATGACTTTATCGTCCTTGCAAACTACGGCTATAAATACAGTGTGGAATTTTGCGAGCATGTCATAGAGGCATTCTCCAAAGAGGTCGCAAAGCTCTATAATGACGAAGACCTTGAGCG
>CAYJHU010000361.1:0-1920 GCA_964369655.1 uncultured Desulfovibrionaceae bacterium
AAAAAATGTATTATACATTTTCTGGCATTTTTAGATTAATAATAGCCCCTCTTGCGGGTTTATATTTTTCAGTTTACGCGCGTACAGAATTCAAAAGTCCCCCCACGCGAATAATTGCCAGTTCTTCCTCACTTAAGTCATTGCTCACGAATATTTGCTTATGCCCAACTTGCAAACTACATTGCTTACCGGCCTCTAGTTTTGTGCTATCAAAACTTATAGGCATGGAGGCTTCAATGTCATTATAGTCAGCAGCATCAACAAAAAGTAGCGGCAATATACCAAAGTTAATAAGGTTTGCGCGGTGAATGCGTGCTAAAGAGCAAGCCAAAACAATGCGGATGCCAAGATGCCTTGGGGCTAAAGCCGCATGTTCACGACTCGAACCTTGACCATAATTTTCTTTGGCAACAATGACTCCATTTTGCATGCCACGTGCTCGAGCAGGAAAATCTGCATCTACCGGTGTTAATACATATTCGGCAATGGCTGGAATATTGGAGCGCAATGCCAAAATATGCGTATTGGCAGGCATAATATGATCAGTGGTAATATTATCCGGCAAAACAATGCTTACTTGGCCTTCAAAGCTTGAAGGTAAACCATCAAAGTTTTCCAGCGGAACAATATTTGGACCGCGCAAAACTTGAATATCATCTGTTGCTTTTGCAGGCTGTACAAATAAATCTTTTATACTAGGCACATTTTCTGGCAAGGCTGTACAGCTTGGGGGAGTTCCCCACGTGCTTGGGTCAGTAAATTCTCCATGCAAGGCCACTTGTGCAGCTGTGAGCGGACTTGTTAAATAACATTGAGCGTCCTTGGTTCCGCTACGCCCTTCAAAATTACGATTAAATGTACGAACACTCACCCCGCTTGATACAGGCGCCCCGCCCATACCAATACAAGGTCCGCAAGAACATTCCAAAAGGCGCACCCCTGCAAGCAATAATTCATTTAAAATGCCATTTTCAGCAAGCATGCTCAACACTTGTTTAGAGCCTGGCGAAATGGCGGTGGGACAGCTAGGAGCCACCTGCTTAGCCTTTAACACTGCCGCAACTTGGCACAAGTCTCTGTAAGATGAATTGGTGCAAGAACCAATGGAAACTTGCTCAACCTTTGTACCGGCTAAATCTGCCACACGCACCACTTTATCCGGCATGTGCGGTGCCGCGGCTAAGGGTTCGATTTGACTTAAATCAAGGCGCACTTCTTCATCATAAGTGGCACCGGCATCCGGCATAAGCTCAACCCAGTCTTGTTCGCGTCCTTGGGCTTTTAGGAAAATACGTGTTTGTTCATCACTTGGGAATATGGAAGTAGTGGCACCAAGTTCTGCACCCATATTGGTAATGGTGGCGCGTTCTGGCACGCTCAATGTTGCAACGCCTGGCCCTGCATATTCAAAAACGCACCCTACTCCGCCCTTTACGCTTCGCATTTGCAAAAGCTTTAAGATTACATCCTTGGCAGAAGCCCAGCCGCTAAGCGTCCCTTCAAGCCATACGCGCACCACTTTGGGCATGGGTATGGTATAAGGCTTACCTGCCATGGCTAAGGCTACAGAAAGACCGCCTGCACCCATGGCTAAGGCACCAATACCGCCGGCTGTGGGAGTGTGACTATCTGAACCGATAAGGGTAATGCCTGGTTTTGCAAAGTTTTCTAAATGTAATTGATGGCAAATCCCTGTTCCTGCTGGTGAAAACAATGCCCCATACTTAGCTGCCACAGTGCGTAAAAAACGATGGTCATCAGCATTACGAAAGTTCGTTTGCAAAGTATTGTGATCCACATAACTTACAGCTAAGTCCACTTGCACTTTATCCACCCCTAAGGCTTCAAATTGCAACCAAGCCATGGTGCCGGTAGCATCTTGGGTAAGGCTTTGGTCTATACGCAAAGCCACAGGCTCAC
>CAYJHU010000362.1:0-1857 GCA_964369655.1 uncultured Desulfovibrionaceae bacterium
GGCCGCAGACACCACCAAGGCCGCCGCGGTGGAGATATTAAAGGAATTGGAACCATCTCCCCCTGTGCCCACAATTTCCAGCGCTTCTTGGTCATTTAAGAGTTTGACACAATGCTTGCGCATGGCGGCGGCGGACGCCGTAATTTCGTCAATGGTTTCGCCTTTGATGGAAAGCGCCGTTAAGTAAGAGGCTATTTGAATATCACTGGCCTTACCGCTCATGATTTGATCCATAACGGCAAGGGCTTGCTCACTATGCAAGTCTTCTTTGCGCGCAAGTATTTTAATTGCTTCGCGAATCATTTTACATCTCCATAAAATTTTTGAGTAGGGTTGCGCCTTGCGGCGTCATGATGGACTCAGGGTGAAATTGTAGTCCAAAAATGGGGCGTTCTTTGTGTTCCACTGCCATGATTTCACCATCCTCGCTGTGTGCTAAGCACTTCAGTTCTTGGGGAAGTGTATGCTTAAGCCCCACCAAGGAATGATAGCGCGCCACAAGAAATTCATGCGGCATGTCTTTCAATAAAGCTGAGGGTAGAGCTGTCTGCACAAGTGATTGTTTGCCGTGCATAAGCTCCTTGGCATAGCTCACCGTACCGCCAAAGGCTTCAAAAATGGCTTGATGCCCAAGGCAAACCCCTAGCAAGGGAATGTTTTGGGGCAGTTTCTGAATTAATTCCTTGCAAATTCCTGCTTCGCTAGGTTTGCCGGGGCCGGGGGAAAGTACTATGCGTGAAGGGCGCAAAGCCAAAATTTCTTCTACCGTGTGGGCATCATTGCGAATTACGCTGATCTGCGGCGAAATGGCGCCCAGCATTTGGTAAAGATTATATGCAAAACTGTCGTAATTATCTATTAAGATGAGCATGACACACACTCCTCAGCGGCGTTTTGCACCGCTTCTAATACGGCGCGCGCCTTCATGATGCATTCTTCGTATTCCTTTTCAGGCACGCTGTCCGCCACAATGCCCGCGCCGGAACGTATGTATATTTTGTTATTCTTCTTAAAACACAGGCGGATGGCGATGCAGGTATCCATATTGCCCGTAAAATCCACATAGCCAATGGCGCCGCCGTAAAGTCCTCTTTTACTTTGCTCAAGCTTGTGGATGATTTCGCAGGCTTTGATTTTTGGGGCGCCGGAAAGGGTGCCGGCAGGGAGCACAGCTTCAATGGCGTCGAGGGCGCTGCACTGTGCATCTATAAGGCCATGCACAGTGGAGCCAAGGTGCATAACGTGTGAATAATGATGTACTTGCATAAAATCCTTCACTTGTACCGTACCAAATTGGCAGATTTTACCAAGGTCATTGCGCCCCAAGTCCACCAGCATGGTGTGCTCGGCCACTTCCTTTTCATCGGCTAGCAATTCTGCCTCTAGCACACTGTCTTCCTTGGTGTTTTTTCCGCGTTTGCGCGTGCCAGCTAAAGGAAAGGTGTAGACGGTGTCATCTTGCAATTTTACCAAGGTTTCCGGCGAGGCACCCACAATTTCGTTGTTGTCACTGCTTAAATAAAACATATAGGGTGAGGGGTTGGTCATGCGCAATTTTCTGTAGGTATTAAGCAGGCTTCCTTCAAAATCTGCTTCAAGACGATTAGAGATCACCACCTGAAAAATATCACCTTCATAAATATGCTCCTTGGCTTTTTCCACCATGGACATATAAGTATTTTTATCAAAAAGAGCCGTGAAGTCCGAGGTCAGTCGCCCTTTGAAGGAAGTGTGACAGGAAGTGTTTACGAGTAGATTTTTTATGCTGTGAATTTCCTGTACGGCGTGTGCGTAATTTTGCTTTATATTGCCTTGCTCTATATTACAAACAAGATAGAGTTTTTGTTTGTAATTATC
>CAYJHU010000363.1:0-1855 GCA_964369655.1 uncultured Desulfovibrionaceae bacterium
CAAAAATATCACTGAATTTGGCATGTTCATCGGCATCGAAGATGGCATTGACGGCTTAATTCACGTTTCTGATATTTCTTGGACCAAAAAAGTACGTCACCCCAATGAAATTTATAAGACTGGTGACATGGTACAAGCCAAAGTGCTTACCGTTGATCAAGCCAGCGAAAAATTCACCTTGGGCGTTAAGCAACTTGTTGATGATCCATGGGGACATGTGCCCACCACCTACCCAGTAGGTTGCACCGTTAAGGGCATTATCACCAACATCACTGACTTTGGTCTCTTCGTTGAAGTAGAAGAAGGCATTGAAGGACTTGTGCACGTATCTGAACTTTCCGGCAAGAAGGTAAAATCTCCTTCTGAGCTCTACAAAGAAGGTCAAGATATCCAAGCAAAAGTTATCCATGTTAGCGCTGAAGAGCGTCGCCTCGGTTTGTCCATTAAGCAAATCCGTGACGAAGAAGAACGCAAAAAGCCTAAGGAATTCCGCGCAGGCCCAGCCGAAACCGGCCAAAGCCTTGGCGATTTGTTCCAACAAAAAATGGCTGAAAAGGCTGAAGCTGAAGATTCTGAAAAAGAATAGTCTGACTTTGTGTCTTGAACATAAAAGATAATTAGTTTAGAATACAAGGGAAAGCTTAGGCTTTCCCTTTTTTTTACACTTTATATTTTACGAGGACAGCATGGATAAAAAAGACGAACTGACCCTTAATCTTACCGATGTTCCCAGCCACGAGACAGAAGAAAAAATAGAACAAAACCCCACCCCTGCGCCAGATCTTGGCCTTGGCGCACTAAACAAAGAAAATTGCGTAAATACTCCAAAAAGCTCCTCCAGTAGTCTCACACAGCAAAGTGAATCGACAGATTCTCTCATTACAACAACTTTGCTGAAAGAACTTATACGCCTTTTACAGCCGCGACCTTTCCGTAAGCGCCACCCCATTATTTTTTGGGGCTTCCTTATCCTTATTGGTCTTTTTATTTACAGCATAGTAAGTTTTGATACCAGCGATCGCATTGCCGTAGTACGTATTAAAGGCTCAATCAACGGAGCTGAAACCACCCTAAAGTGGATAACAAAGATAAAACAAACCGAATCCGTCAAAGGAGTCCTTTTACGCATTGATTCCCCAGGAGGCGGCGTTGGTGCCTCACAAGAAATTTACTCTGCCCTCCTCGATCTTAACAAAACAAAACCCGTAATCGCCTCCATGAGTAGCACAGCTGCCTCCGGCGGGCTTATGATAGCCATGGCTGCGCGCCACATTGTAGCCAACCCAAGCACCATCACAGGATCCATCGGTGTGCGCATGGATATTCCTCAAATCTACAAATTGCTAAATAGCATTGGTGTCAGTCTCGAAACCCTCTCCACCGGCAAATACAAGGACGCAGGCTCCATGATGCGTGCCCTCTCTCCCGAAGAGCGTAGCTACCTGCAAAGTCTCATGCAAAATCTCTATGATCAATTCATCGAAGTCATAGCAAAATCACGCAAAATGACCATTGCCGACGTAAAAAGCATTGGTGACGGGCGCATGTTCACAGGCGTAGAAGCAAAAAAACTTGGACTCGTAGATAGCATCGGCGGACAAGACGTGGCCCTTGCAAAGCTACGTGAGCTCACCGGTGTCAGCGAAAAAACAGCGCTCTACGAACGCCCCAAAGACTTTGAAGAATACTACGATAAAACCCTCAAATCCATCATACGCCTCACCTTAGACGCTCAAAACCAAGAAAAAGAATTCTCGTATCGATAAGATAGGTTCTCAGGAAATTTACTGGGGGAGGGAACTTTTTGAAAAAAGTGCCCTCCCCCAGACCCCCACCCGCAAAAACTTCCATGGCG
>CAYJHU010000364.1:0-1855 GCA_964369655.1 uncultured Desulfovibrionaceae bacterium
CCATCCCACTTGTCATAGGTGGAAGCATTTTCCTGTGTGCCGCTTTGTACTTCTAGCTTATCAATTTTGATGCCTTGGTTTTCAAGCTGGGTGCGTAATTGCTCCAGCTGCTTATTGAGCATTTCGGCTGTTTCTGTTCTTTCAGAGCGAATCATGGCACTTACTTCACCGTTACGCGCGGTAAGGGTGATGGTTAAGTTGCCAAGTTCTGCCGGATGCAATTGTAATTCAAGACTCTTGGATCCGTCCTTGGCGGCGGTGAGCATAGCTTTTTCCACTTGCGCGGCAGCTTGTTGTGACATGGCATGACGACTTGCTTGGGCTTGGCTTAGGGCTGCTTTTTGTGCAGTTTGCGCCGCAGTATTAGCGAGGCCACCAATGCCAAGAATAGGCGTATTCACGCTTTTATTACTTTGGGCAGCGGTGTTTTCGGTGCGCACTTCAGCACGCTGGAAGAGCTGTCCCCATGCGTCATTATTGTTTTGAGCATCGTTATTTTCAGCGCCATTTTCCCCCAAATTTTCACCGTGGGCAAAATTTGCATCATGCTGTAAATCTTTTAACGATTCAGAATTTTTGTCAGTTGTATTGGTGTTTAATTTGTCATTTTGAATAGGTAAATCTGACTTCTCAATAACTTTTTCTGCATGCGTTTGAGAGCTTTTTTCTGTTTTTTCGCTCTTTACGGCCTGCTCGGTAAGTGAATGGTCATTTTGTACTTCCTTACCCGTCTGTGATGAACGAGCATTTTCTAAATTAGTATTCACATTTTCAAGCACAGTCTTTTCAATAACTGTCTTACTTTGTTCTACCTTGCGGCTGGAAAGTTCTGAGGCAGATTTTTCTTTTTCCATGCGATCCTTGGCCTTTTGCATAATTTCGCCAAGGGTAGCATCAAGAGCCTTATCTAGTTGCTCTTTATTGGTTTTTTCCATGGAAAAATCGTTAAAAGCCGGTGCCAAGAAGCTCTTTAATTGTTCTTGGTTAAGCTTAACACTTTGGCCATTGCCAAAGGAATTAAGCAATTGTTCACTTGATTTTTCAGAAAGGCCAAGGGCTTTGGTAAGCACGGTCATTTCGTTTTTATCAAAACTTACTTGCTTACCTTCTTGAAGATTCATACCTTGAACCAAGGCTTCCAAAGCGCCCTTTCCGTCCTTGGCATTTAATTTGCCAAGAATTGTTCCATGCAATTGACCGCTAGGATCAATTTTATTGGCAAGACTTTGTAAAGCTTTCGTTTCGTCTTCATTAAGGCTTGGGTATTGGCGTACATTTTGTACAGCCGCTAAAACCTCACCAAGCGTAGAGCCACCGGGCTGTTCGGTAAGCTTTTTTAATTCTTCAAG
Source organism: uncultured Desulfovibrionaceae bacterium (assembly GCA_964369655.1). Classification (GTDB taxonomy): domain Bacteria; phylum Desulfobacterota; class Desulfovibrionia; order Desulfovibrionales; family Desulfovibrionaceae; genus CAYJAD01. Next base: position 1,350 of record CAYJHU010000364.1, read on the forward strand.
AGTTTCTTCGGGTGCACCTTGTGCCCTAAGATCTTTTTCTAACTCTTGGAGTTCATTTTGAGTAAAAATGACTTCTTCTGTGGTATAGGTGACGCCATTATCTGATGTAAGATTATAAGGAGCTTGATCAAGAGGCGTAACGGTTGGAGAAGAATCTAGGGCTGCCTCAACGGAATGACTTTCACCACTTGCAACCGCATTGCGCGCATCTTGATGGCGAGCTAATTCATCGGCAAAACTTTCTCCAAAGTCTCCACCATAGTTCATGCCGGCAAAGTATTGCTCTGCAAGAGTTGGTGTGGTCAAAGATGTAGTGGGCATAATTTGCATAGTTGCACTCCTTGTTGCCTAGTCTATTCAAAGACTGTTCCAAAGTAGAATGCAATAAATTATGCTATGTTATGAAGGGGAGTGGGAGAAAGATACGGCAGAAAGTGCCTTTTGGCATTTTTTTTTTGGGAGGCGCTGCCTCCCAAACCCACCGCCAAAGGGGATAATCCCCTTTG
>CAYJHU010000365.1:0-1827 GCA_964369655.1 uncultured Desulfovibrionaceae bacterium
TTGCGCCTACTTTTGATTTTCGATCGCACAAACTAGCGTTTATGCTCCATGAGACCCTGCATAATGAATTATGCAGAGGTCTCAAATAATAATTATTTATGAAACACCTTTTTTATGTTACTATCTTTATTATTTCTTCATTAGAAATTCAACCGCAATAAAGAGCAAACGTGACTCTGAAAATTCATTGGGGGTAAAGCTTGCAACAAAGTCAGCTTCGTTTGTTGAATCACCTTTGTAAAATTTACCATCTTTAATGGTGAAAAGTACGGGTATTTTGTCAATTTTTGAGCCATCAATTGTTACATTATATTTATCTAACTTAACCGTACCATCATCAAGTCTAACTTCTTCTTTATCGCGTGGCTGAGCTGGACCTTGGTAAATCTTCGCTTCTAAAGTATTCCCTTTTTTCCACGCAGTTTGAATGAGGGTTCCAATAGCTTCGTACTTATCTTTTGTATTTTTTGGATGAATGCGCCCGCCAAGAAGAGTGTAAACTCTATTGGCATCGGTAATATTTTCTTCGGTACCGACTTCATTGCCAGGATGATAAAATAAAGGTTTCTTTTTTTCTTTATCTGCAAAAAATGTATTGCTTGTAAAATAAGCAATAAGTTTACCATCTTTGTCTAAAACTTCACCGGCGGCATAAACATTTGTGGTAAGGGCACATAAAAGCATCGCACATGCTAAGGTTAACAAATTGATTTTTTTGAACATACGAATCTCCTCAAAATATTATAGGGTTAAAAGGGAAGTTTATTTTTTATAAGGTGAAAATTTAACCTTATACTTTTTTGCAAAATCTTCTACAGCTGAACCAGCTTTGCCATAAATTACTATATTTGGAGTTTTTTCAAATAAATTTATAAAATCCGCACTCTTAACTTCATCTGCCAATATAATTAACTTTTCAAGTTTTGGGCAATTATTAAAATTATCACCAATAAAGTAAATGGAAGGTGAATTAATAATAACCTCTTTGATGTTTTTCATATGAGTAAAAGAATTTTGATGAATTTCTTTCACTGTTGCGGGTAGAGTGATTGATTCAAGTCCATGTTCCGTAAAAAATGAATCTCTGGCAATGATTGTAACCGGAACATCATTGATTTTTTCAGGAACAGTAATGATTTTGGCCTCATTAAAATTTCCACCGTCAAAGGCTCCTTTATCAGAGTGGAAATTGATTCTTGTCCCTTCAAGCCCCGGTAAGTTTGACCAAGAAATTCTCGCATGTGCTGAAGCAGCGAAAGTGAAGATGAGCGTACTTAATAGTAAAAAAACATTAAATCTCTTTAACATACTCATGGTCTCCAGTTTGTTTTACTTTTATTGTATTGTATAACTTGCGCATAAATGATTGCTTTTGGCGCCAGTATTTGCCTTTGCCGTGAATCTACTTTTTTCATGTATGATGACAAACTGTTAATAGCCTGCTGTTAAAAATCTTCCCCCCTTCGTGCTAAAAAAAATACTTTTCCAACGCTATATTTTCAAAATTTGTTTCTTGCGCACAGTAAAACTTATAAAAAAACGTTTTTGTGTTGCTTTTTACCTAATACGTTTTTTTTACGATGAGTAAATCATCTCGCTAATGAAATTACAGGAAATTAAAAAAACATTTTGATTTTTCTCTCTCATTACAGTGATGATGTTTTGAGATGTGAAGTGTAATTAGTTGAAATAATAATTTTAATGAGCAAGGATTCAGAGTGGGGGAGGTAGTATTTTTATTATTCGGACTTTGCTTCACAGAGGATATTTGATCATTTTGTACGCTGAATACAGCAGTAACTTCAGCTTCACAATATGCGAAGGTTA
>CAYJHU010000366.1:0-1821 GCA_964369655.1 uncultured Desulfovibrionaceae bacterium
GGGTTTACGGTTAAAGACTGTAAGCCCTTTTATTTTGTCATGAGCTTAAAAATGGCTTTAGTGGTGCAAAATTGGTACAAAAAAAATTGTTTTTGGGTAACAATTGGGTAACAGTTTTTTTTACGCTTTTCTAATTTGTTGATGCTAATATCACGTGTCCACGTTTTTATCAGAAAAGCACGCCACTCCAAATACCCCTTTTTACATAGCCTGTAGCATGGAAAAGAAAAGCCCCCCAAGGTCGAAACTTTGGGAGGCTTTGTTATATTATGCTGTTAAACTGTTAAATGTCTGTACGCATAAGAATGGTAAGGGTTTCACCGTTCACATCCTTAGAGTATTCTTGGAAGGTGTTGCCACTAATATTGTGCTGAGAGCCGCTGGTCCAATCAGACGGAGGTGTGTCATTTTCACCCATGTCTTTTTGAAGCTGTTTAGCTGCTTCTACATTGTCGCCCAGCATGATGATTTCCATATTGCTCAGTTTGTTACCATCTGTAGCCAGCATTGCTTTCACGCTGTCAAGGTTATCCACACCGGTAAGCAGTAGATCAAGACCGTCGTCGCCGTCAACGGACAGTACTTCGTCAAGATCAACGTCATCTAACGCAATGATATCATTTCCTATTCCGCCAAGGGCTATATCCCCCTTACCCACAAAGAGCACATCATCGCCGCTACCGCCAAACAGTATGTCATTGCCGTCGCCGCCATGGAGGAAATCATCTCCGCCAAGGCCAAGGAGAATGTCATCACCGGTGCCGCCAAAGAGCATATCCTCGCCGGCATCTGTAATTTTATCCAAATTATCAGCAGCTTCAACAAGCTTGTCAAGGTTGGCAGGGTCAGCAGCCATGGAGGTTATTTTGCTTGAAAGCTCAGCAGCTTCTTCAGCAGTCAGATTGGCGTCAATATTGCTATACTTTGCCGCATCAGTCTCATTCATACCAAGGTCTTTGGCAAATTGCTCGAGATTTTCCAGCGAAGCATCACCCATGAGCAAGTCATTACCACCTTGACCAAAGACCACATCATCGCCTTTGCCAGCCATGATAATATCATTGTCTGTGCTGTCAGTGGCTATAGTAACTGACTCAAACCATAAAGGATTATCTAGAATATACTCAATGGCCTCCGCGGTGGAAGGGATGTAACCTTCAATGCCCACCTTGTCTTGTACGGCTTCTTTGATTTGCTCTAAGTTCATACCGCCAAACATGACGTTGTCGGCAGCACTACCATCTACAAAGGTGGCGGTGTATTCTTCGCCTATCACTTCAGGGCCTTTGGGAGTAAAGATGGACGCAGGGTCAGAGGTGGCTTTCCAATCGTGGGTTAAGCCATTGAACCATTCATTCATGTCGTGTTCGGCTCTATCTATGACGCTTGAATGCGAACCATCTGGTACAAAGGCTGTAGAAGTAATGCTACCTGCACCCACAGCTTCCATGAAGTCAGCCATGGGCCTGTCCGACTTAGCTAATGATAGGTAAGGATTCCCATTTTCATCCACACTGAGCTTAACAACATATTCTGTGGTTACAGCTTGTTCACCCTTATAGCCAGTGGAGTCAGGATTAGAATAATATACCAAAGTGCCTGTAGTTGTCCAAACGTCACCTGGCACTTTGTCGGCAGGAATTTCAATTTTTAAATCCCTGTATAAATAACCATTCTCATCCAAGCCATACTCAGCATACCCATGCTCACGAACGGTAAGCATGTCACCTGACAACATAGCATAGCTGCCGTCTTCTGAAACATCACATCTATAGGCTTTGTACCCTTCACTTTGTGAATTGCCTGAGAAAATAAATACTT
>CAYJHU010000367.1:0-1809 GCA_964369655.1 uncultured Desulfovibrionaceae bacterium
GACCAACCGGTTATGAGCCGGGGGCTCTACCAAACTGAGCTATAGGCCCATCAAGAAGTGGTTTTATATCTAAAAGATTTCCCTTTGTCAAGTTTTGTTCTGCAATAATTCTCAGTTAAAGAAACACTTACTTTGTTCTTTTTTTATGGGAAGAACGCATGTGCACACGCATGGGGGCGTGTAAAATTTTGAAGTGCTTACGTAATGATTTTTCAAGATAGCGACAATAGGTTTCGGATACCCTTTCAGCGTCATTAACAAAGAAAACAAATGTTGGCGGTGCGGTTTCGGCTTGAGTTAAATAGAAAAATTTTGCCCGCACCCTTTTTATCACCGGTGGTTGGTGTTTTTCAAGCACTGATTCCATGGCTCTATTAAGCTGGCCAGTGGGGATACGTATTTGACATTCTTCATGAATTTGCCTAGCGAGAGGAAGAATTTTAGCCAAATTTGTGCGATTTAAAGCAGAAACCAAAAGCACAGGCACATGGGAGCAAAAGGCTAGCATTTCAGCAAGATTTTTTTGAAGTTGCTTCACCTTACTTGGGGGCACTAAGTCGACTTTATTGATTAAAATCATAAAGGGCGTCTTGCGCTCATGCAATAAGTCCATAAGGCGCTTATCTTGCTGACTAACTCCCTCGGTAGCATCTAGGACAAGCAAAGTCACATTGGCCTTTGTGCTTGATTTAATAGCAGAGTTTACAGAATATTTTTCAACAGTGTCAGTTATTTTAGCACGACGACGTATGCCGGCGGTGTCTACGAAGGTATAGTTTTCGCCCTTAATTTCCATCTGCACATCAACGCTATCACGAGTGGTTCCGGCCACATCAGAAACAATCATGCGCTCAGATCCATGTAGAGCATTAATAAGCGAAGACTTACCAGCATTGGGACGCCCAAGCATGGCAAGCTTTAGGCCCATATTTTCTTCTTCATTTTCCCAATCTGCAGGAATAAGGTCTAATAATTCCTCGCGTAAATGGCGCAAATTATGCCCATGCTCTGCTGAAACAGCAATGACAGGAAAACCAAGACCATGAAATTCTGCAAGAATTTGATTTTCTTGCTCAGCACCATCAACTTTATTCACAATGAGCAAGGTGGGTTTCCCCATGCGCCGCACATGCGCAAGCAAATATTCATCTAAGGGTAAGAGTCCATCACGCCCATCCACCACAAAGGCTACGCCCACGGCGACCTCTAAGGCATCTTCTGCTTGGCGCAAAATATCTGCCTCAAAGCCACGAATGCCCTCAGGGCCTTCAGTAACCTCTGCATGTGCATCAAGGGTAATACCTCCGGTATCAACAATACCGTATAAAACTTCACCTTGTGAGCGCACAAGCCCTTCCATACGATCGCGGGTAACTCCCGGACGGTCATGGGTAATGGCGCGATTGCTATGTATAAGGCGATTAAATAAGGTAGATTTTCCCACATTGGGGCGCCCTACCAACACTATTTGGGGTACATGAGTTGACATGGAATTTCCTAGATGAGTAGATAATGTTTACGTATCTGCTCCAACTAACTTTTAAATATATACTCTGTCAAGAAAAAGGCTGAGTTCCGAAACAAGATGCGTGCATATCTTCAACTTAGCTAAAATATAAGCCATATTTAAGCTTGAATAACATATTCTTCTTGACCCATAAAGCACATAAATATAGTATCCAAATGTGCAGGAGAGGTAGCGAAGCTCGGCCGTAACGCGCTCGACTCGAAATCGAGTTGTCCTTTTATCGGGGCACGTGGGTTCGAATCCCACCCTCTCCGCCATATATTTATAAACTTAAGAGCTTA
>CAYJHU010000368.1:0-1773 GCA_964369655.1 uncultured Desulfovibrionaceae bacterium
AAACTAAAAATGTAATTCTATGATTTGCAATACGATATAGTGGAGGTTTGGAGTATGAAAAAAGGCCTTATAATTTTTCTTGCCGTGTTAGTTCTTATTGTTGGTGTACCATTTGGAATTATAACTTATATTGAAACACAAACTGAAAATGTTATTATACAAGAATTAAAAAAACAATTTATTACTGCAAAATCCATACGCTTTAGTTATCTTGCTGATGTCCTAGAAATACAAGAGCTTAAAGGAGCTGACCCCACCAATCCTCAAATACGTTTTGGTGTGGAAAAAATTGTGTTCACAAAGCCCAATGTTGATGCCTTTAATCCAGAAACACAGGGCCATCCCACAGTGGCTGAAGAGATTATGGCTCAAAATATTACAACAAGTTATCCCGTATCCGGAGCCGTTGACACTGCAAAAATAGGAAATATGCGCGTCCTTGGTTGGCGGCAAAATGTTGGTAAATTTTTAATGACTTTTACCAATGCCTATTCCGAAGAATATTTTGCCGCAGCTTTTGATTGTTATGTAAAGAGTATTGTCCTTTCAGATATTCAAGCCGTTGAAAATGTTATTGTTCCTCAAAAAACAACTACAAAAAGTATCATCCTTAAAGATATTAGTCCTCACAAAATTGGTTCTTATGAAACCATTAACTTTTCTAGTCAAAGCTACCAAGAACGTGTGGGCATGACCTACACAGATATTGCAAGTATCACCTCAAAATCTATTACCATTCCTTCACCTGCTTTCTTTGCTTCCGTATGGGAAACTTTTTTTAAGACAAAACCTGATTTTTCCGGAAACGAGCAAAAACTCCTTTCTTCCTTTGAAAAATATATGGGACACGATTTTAATTATGCGCTCAATATCAACAAATTGGATGTAGGCTTTATAAAAGAAAACAAAAAAGAAAGTTTCTTCTCCTTTGATAAGTTTGATATTTCAACAAAGTATGAAGCTCAAGATGCAAATGCCTTAAAATTATCCATAAACTGTAATGATTTTCAGTGCAATATTGGCACCGTGGATAAAACCCAAGTTCTTGAAATAACCAAGGCCATGCTACAAAGTCCTGTGATTCAAGCAAATATCAACTTAGATGGATCTTTTTCCCCCAAAAATATGCTCAGTAAAATCTCTCTTAACCTGACTAGCCAAAAGTTAGGTACGTTTAAGAGCTCTTGGGACTTTGTTTTACCTTGGAAAAATTACTCAGAATTAGCTACCGCCCTAGGTGCAGACGCCTCCCTTGAAAGTATTTTACAAGCAACACTTACCAAGGACGCCCTCATTTCTTTTGAAGATACAGGCTTTTTGCCACGTGTGCTTCTTGCTATAAGCACTATTAAAAATATAACCTTGGAGCAATCTGCCCTCATACTCCAAGACTATTTTGATAAAAACCTCGCCTTAATTAAAAATCACTTGAGCGATGAAAATTTTGTCGCTCTAGGTACTTGCCTCAAAACGCCAGGAACTTTTACTAGCACCTTAAATTTTCCAAAGCCTAACTCCAATATAGCCATGGGAATGATGCTGCTCGCAGCGCCAAAAGCAATGCCGCTTAAAATTAGCTGCAAACCCACAGAGCCTCTTTTAGAGCTAGCAAAAAAACTTCAGCAAAGTATTGTTAAATAGGGAGTTTTAGTTTTCTGGGGGGAACCTTTTTTGAAAAAAAGGTTTCCCCCCAGACCGCGTTGCTCTCGATTTGCGTAAAACTCGCAAGCTCGTTAACGCAAACGCTTCGCGCCCGTTGGGTCGGCTCCTTCC
>CAYJHU010000369.1:0-1773 GCA_964369655.1 uncultured Desulfovibrionaceae bacterium
ATTTTTAATATTTGAATACGCGCATAATATTTTGAATTGGCAGTAATAATATGCCATGGCGCATAGCTTGTATTGGTGCGCATAAACATCTCATCCGCCGCCATCTTATAATCCGGTGTCTTTTCACGATTACGCCAGTCGTCCTCAGTGAGTTTATAATTTTTCCACGGCGTATTTTCACGCTCTTTAAAGCGATGCAACTGCTCTTCATCTGAGATATGTAGCCAGAACTTTAAGAGAATATTTTTTCCGTCCACCAATTGCTCTTCAAAATTATTAATTTCCGCATAGGCACGCTTCCACTCTTCCGGCTTGGCATATTTTTCAACGCGTTCTACAAGCACACGCCCATACCATGTCCTATCATAAATAGTCACATAACCGGCTAGCGGCACATGCCGCCAAAAACGCCATAGATAATGATGCGCCAGCTCTTCATCGGTGGGGGCACTAATGGGGATAATGCGCGTAATGCGCGAATCAACAGATGAAGCCAATCGACGTATAGCACCGCCCTTGCCGGCAGCATCCATACCCTCAAAGGTTAAAGTAGAAGAAATGCCAGCCTGATAGGCCTTATAAGAAAGAACAAAAATTTCGCTCTGCAATTTTTTAAGCTCTTTTTTATACTCATCGCGCTCCAGACTTTTGGACATATCAAGCCTATCAAGCACGGTAACGGGAGCTTTTGTTCCTTCGGTTTTTTCCACCTTGGCCTTTTTATCATCATTTTTGGCAACAACCGCCGATTGTGCTTTTTCGGAAATTTTGGCATCTATGACGCTTTCAAGATGCTCAATGACAGCTCGCGCCACAGAAATATGACAAAAACGCTTATCATATGCGTCAATAATATACCAAGGGGCAAACTCCCTATCGGTCATGGTAATGGTTTTGCCAACGGTGGAAATAAGCTGCTTATACTTTTTCTCACTCTCCTTATCATAAGGAGTAAAACGAAGCCTGCCTTGTTCCTTAGCACGAGCTTTACGACGCTTCGCATGCTCTTTCTGGTCAAGGTGTAACCACACCTTGGTCACCGCATACCCATTATCGGCAAGGGTTTGCTCAAATTCCACCCGCTTACTCATAATTTGGTTCAAATCAGCTTCACTAATTTCACCATACGAAGCCTTACGAATGGTCTCATCATACCAGCCGCCAAAAAAGATACCAAACTCACCATAAGCAGGAAGTTTTACCCAATATTTCCAAGCGTCAGGACGAAGCCTCTCAGCCTCATAAGCCTTCCAAAAAGTATGATTGCTCAGCTTTTTCCCATCAATCCAAGAGGATAAAGTATTAACAACAGAGCCTCGCCCAGAACCATCAACACCCAATATAGTCAAAAGTACCGAAATTTTATGTTCTTCACACTGCATCTGCAGCTGAAAAAGTCGCATGCGTAATTCACTTTCAACCTTTTTAAAATCTTCGCGCGAGCATTCTTGCCCCAAAATCATAGTATCAAACATGGAAAACTCCTTAAAAGTATAAGTAAAAAATCCTGTTGAAATATTACACTAAAATGCATAGTCAATGCTATAACCACAAAGGATGCCCGTCAAGAGAATAATCAAGATAATAAAAGAAGTATTTATTTTTTTATGCTGGGAGTGGAAACTTTTTTTAGGGAAAAAAAGTTTCCCCTCCCAGACCCTCCCCTTCAAAAAAAACCCGTTGTGATATAACCTTATCCGTGAAAATGACATCTCGGCACATGATTTTTTTGCAAAATCAAATTACAAGACAAAATTTCTATAAAATCAGCAC
>CAYJHU010000370.1:0-1746 GCA_964369655.1 uncultured Desulfovibrionaceae bacterium
AGCCACCAACAGCACAGGCCACCACCGGTTTACCTAAGGCAAAGGCTTCAATGGCTACAAGGCCAAAGCCCTCCCAAGCTGAAGGCATCACATGGATTTTTGCAGCGCGGATCCAAGGGAAGGGGTTTTCTTGATGTCCCAGCATATACACTGAGTCTTGCAAATTATGTTTAGCAATACGTGCCTTAGTGCTTTCCCTCAGTTCACCGTCACCAAGTATAACAGCTCGCACGTTAGGGATTTTTTCGCGCACCTTTGCCACACAATCCACAAAAAGCTCCGGTCTTTTTTCTGGCGCAAGGCGGCCAACAAAAACGAGATCAAATGGCGTAGGGGCGTCCTCGGGCAATGCTTTTTGACTGTTACTGTCTATTGCTTCAATATTAACGCGGTTAGGGAGTAGCACCAGTTTACGCTCACAAAAACTGGGCAAAAAAAGCTTTTTCAAACAAAACTCTTCCCACACACTTTTAGACACGGTGATTATGGACTTGGCGCGCAAGGAAAAAAAGAGCATACAAAGGGAAACCATGCCAAATTTCTTAATAGGCGGAGGATTACTGTGTAAATGTGCAATAAGTGGATAGGAAGAAAGCGCGGCATAGGTGCTGGCGCGAAAGTCCATAGCATGCACAACATCTGGCTGGATGTCATTAAGGCATTGACGCACCGACCATGGTGAAAATTTTGGCAAGCAATAAAAGGGAATGCCCGCGCTTTCCACCACATTACGGATAGGACCTTCAAGTCCGGCATAAATAACCTCATGCCCACGCGCCTGCATGGCTTTTGCTATATGTAAGTGAACCTGTTCACCGCCATAATAAATTTTTGTGGGTGTTAAGTACAAAATGCGCATAAATGTCCCTTTCCATATATTTTATATGAATACAAGTATATTTTTATTTATTTTAGTACAAGTAAAAAAACATTGTGCTCTGTGCGCCATTGGCTTAGGAGGCAAAGGATTATATCAAAGGAAAAACCCCCTTAAAGGCGTGCTATGTGGCTGAAAGGACAAGACATGTACCCATTGCCAATGACTCCAAATTTGAAATGAATGCCTACTTGGAGTTATACTTCTACAGTATACACAGGCCGATGACAGGAATTTTAGGTAAAGACATAATTTTCCCTCAACTATTTTTATCTGTATAAAGCTTCAATGGTATCAAAATATTCCAGCGTGTAGGCATGCTTTTGTGCCTCGAGCACCGCGGCCTTTGAGGCATTCTCATATGCAGTTTCATCTTCAAGATAATGACACACGGCTGAAGCCATTTGCGACGGTTCTTGGCAAAGGCGACCACAGGACTCTTTAATATTATCTTTTAAGCCGCCAACAGGACAAGCAACCACCGGCTTACCTAAGGCAAGAGCCTCAATGGCCGCAAGGCCAAAGCCCTCCCAAGCTGAAGGCATCACAAGAATTTTTGCAGCGCGAATCCAAGGGAAGGGGTTTTCTTGATGTCCCAGCATATGCACAGTATCTTGCAAATTATGTTCAGCAATGCGGGCCTTGGCGGTTTCCCTCAGTTCACCGTCACCGAGCATAACAGCTTGCACGTTAGGGATTTTTTCGCGCACCTTTGCCACGCAATCCACAAAAAGCTCCGGTCTTTTTTGTGGTACAAGCCGCCCAACAAAAATGAGATCAAAGGGCGTGGGCGCGTCCTCGGGTAATGGCTTTAGACTGCTACTGTCTATTGCTTCAATATCAACGCGGTTAGGAAGCAGCACAAGTTT
>CAYJHU010000371.1:0-1745 GCA_964369655.1 uncultured Desulfovibrionaceae bacterium
AGAACTCTAAGCTACTGGCTTGACGTTAAAAATACATAGAGTTTACCCGTAACAGCCCGCTATATAGATAGGATATTAAAATCGTTTAACTTAATAGTTATAATTAATGCACGCACCAAGGAGTATAATGCCAAGGTGCGTGTTTTTCTTTTGCTTTATCTTACACTACCAGCAATGTTTAACTCATACATAAAGTTATAAAAAAATCACCCAAGCAAAATACGTTTTAAAAGCGTAAAAAACAGCAAAAAATAATTGCATAAGCCTCGTATTTTGTCGTACAACTTAAAATACGGATGCACGCATTATTTTGTGGGAAATTGAGCACAAAATTCACCATAACACCCCGTTGCAAAAGTCAATTTCGGGCATGTTATTCAAAAATAGTGAGGTGCGAGGACGCGAATTATTGTTTTTCAATAGTCTGCTAAAGATTCCTTACGCCAAGATTTGCATTAGCAGTAAAAGGTAAATAAAGTACCCTTTAAAAATGCTTTCACACAATAAAGGAGACGTTATGAAAAAAATCAGTGTCTGTTTGACGTGTATGCTTATGTTGCTTTGTGCCTTTGTCGGTACCGCAGAAGCAAGAAGAACGATTGTTTTTAAAAACAAAGCTCCACACATGTTGTTAATGGCTTTCTGTTATCAAGATAGCACATCAAAACAGTGGATTGTTAAAGGGTGGTGGAAGTTAAAAGCAAAAGGCACCAGAACTGTACATTTAAGCACGAATAATAGTAATGTTTACGTTTATGCCGAAAATCGTAAGCACAATTTGTATTATACCGGAGGAAAATCTTCTTTAGATCTACACTTTACTATATTTAATCAAGAATTTCGGTCTACAAGCGACACAAGATTAACCTCGGAAAATTCGAGGCGTGTGCGCTTTGATCATGTAAACCTTGGAAAATCTTCAAAAACGAACTATACATTTAACTACAGGTAAAGATTCCTTACACCAAAATTTTATAGGTAAGCATCACGGATATAATCAAGATGTTTACCATTTGTATATTTATAAATAGTTACTACTAATTTTAAGTCTTGCATATTTAAAGATGTAGGCCCCCTTGGAATTTAGTGCCAAGGGGGCTTTTTTCTGCCTCACTTTTGCGAACATTTTAGTTCTCTCGTAAGGATATATTATTTATCGCTTATTTGTTGTTTTTCAAAAACTCAATAATTTCTTGACGATTATTTTCCGAGAAGTCTTTGGTTGCAATAACAAAATCAAGTGCCGTTTGGCCTTCTTTATCCTTTATATTTACATCTGCACCATTTTGCACAAGTATCTTTGCTAACTCGCCGCCGCCACTAGGAATATATATGCAGTAAAAAAGCGCCGTTTGGCCCTTGCTGTTTTGAGCATTAACATTGGCCTTGTGTTTTATAAGTAATTTCATTGCGTTATCATTGCCAAAAGCAGTGGCGCCCATGAGTGCTGTTTCACCATCTTTGGCGGTAAGGTTTGCATTGCCACCATTTGCGAGCAAAAGCCTTACAATTTCATCGTTTTTGTTTACGGCAGCCATGAGCGCAAAGCTTCCATCATTGTTTTGAGCGTTAACATCAGCCCCTTTTTCTATGAGCATCTTGGTTATTTCAGCCGAGGTGGAAGCAGTAATACTCATAATGGGCGTACTGCCAAACTCATTGCGTGCGTTGACGTTTGCGCCTTTTTTAATAAGCAAAGCAACAACTTCTGTTACACCATAATCGGCTGCAATATGTAGCGGTGT
>CAYJHU010000372.1:0-1736 GCA_964369655.1 uncultured Desulfovibrionaceae bacterium
CATGACTACCTTTCTGGTATGATGTCCATGCGTTACGGCGGCAGTAATATGCCAAACATCACCGGCTACACTCTTGGCAACATAAACAAGCAATTTATGCGCCTTTTCTCGGTGGTTTTGCTCGTTCTTGTGGGTGTAGTATTTGTTGCTGCACCGGCAAAACTGCTTAGCTCTTTGACTCCTGCTTGGTTAAATTTTGAAGTTTGGATGGTTCTCATCTTTGTTTATTATTTCCTTGCCACTATTCTCCCCATTGATAAAATTATTGGTAAAATCTACCCACTTTTTGGCGCAGCCTTACTTATTATGGCCTTTGGCATCATCACCATGCTCTTTATGAGTGATAAGCCCATGTATCCTGCCGCAGAATTTGTTAATCAGCACCCCAAAGAATTACCCATGTGGCCGCTGATGTTTATCACCATTGCATGCGGCGCCATCAGTGGCTTTCACTCTACGCAATCTCCGGTTATGGCACGTTGCCTTACAAACGAAAAATACGGAAAACCAGTATTTTATGGAGGCATGATTGCTGAGGGCTTTGTTGCGCTTGTTTGGGCAACTGTGGGTATGTCTTTTTATGAAAACCCAGAAGCCTTACAAGCCACCATCGCTGCCGGTGGCCCAGGAAAGGTAGTTACCGATGCTTCCTATGCGCTCATGGGCGCCGTTGGCGGAACCATGGCTATGATTGGTGTTATTGTTTTACCCATCACCTCCGGCGATACGGCTTTTCGCGCTACGCGTTTAACCATTGCTGAAGTGTTCAACTATAATCAACAAAAAATCAGCGCACGCCTTTTAATTGCCGTACCACTCTTTTTAGTCGGCGCCATTTTATCGCAAGTGGATTTTGAAATTATTTGGCGCTACTTTGGCTGGGCAAACCAAACGCTCTCATCTCTTGCGCTTTGGGCTGGGGCTGGTTACCTCTACAGAAATGGGCGCTTCCACTGGATTGCCTCCATCCCTGCTACCTTTATGACTGCCGCTGCAACAACTTATATTTGCTATGTGAAAGGGCTTGGCTTTGGAATGCCCATCGAAACCGCAAACATCATTGGTGCCGGTGTAGCCATTGGCTTACTCGTTCTTTTCTTGCTACGCGCAACCAAGACGAAAGTGGACGTATACCAAGGTAACTAAAAAAAATAATTTAATCTTAAATTAAGGGAGCTTTTGCTCCCTTTTTTTGTTATACACCATCCAATTCTAGCCTAACCACTTGATTCTAAAATAGTAAATTTTTTTAAAAAAAACATAGCAAAGGGCTTGCCTTTCTTAAAAGGAATGATTACTATTAAATCAACGAAACGAAGGAGTGCGCCATGACAAGCTTACAAAATATACATTATGACATCGACTGGAACCTTACCCCGGAACATGCAGTAACCATGTATCTCGAGTGGGGCAACAATGACTGGAACGCAGAATATCCTCCTGTACGCTCAAAAGAAGATTACTCTACATATTTTGTTATTGACACTTGGGAAAATGAACCCATCTTGCGTTTAGTACGTCGCAATTCTGAAAGAGCAGATGATGTCTTTACCATGCCTTTACCTGTTGATTTACGTAACGAATTTAAAGCTGAATATGGCTCGCTGAAGGGTATTTTTGCCCCTACTCGTGGCATAAAGCAGTGGCTAAAATCTCAAATGGCATAACTAAATCCCCAAAAACATACTGTACTTCGATCTCCTCACATGTATGTTAAAAACCCCGAAAAGCCCTCC
>CAYJHU010000373.1:0-1728 GCA_964369655.1 uncultured Desulfovibrionaceae bacterium
CGTTATAGTTATCAAGAAGTATAGGATCGCCGCTGGCATTGGTATTGAGCTCAAGTATAGTTGCGCCATCTCCGGTGAGGTTCGCTTCTACAGAGGCATTACCTTCGTTAAAGCTTACGAAGTTATACTTATTATCGTCTAATGTCACCGCACCAAAATCCTTCACATTGGCGGTGAGGTTTTGTCCTGAAACATCAAGGTCGCTTGTATCAGCCATTTTTAAGGTGCCGCCAGCACCAAAAGTCAAAGCAGCACCGAGGGTAAGTTTATCATTTGTACCAAGCTCAAGAGTACCGTTGTTAATTGCCAATTCATGAGTAGTGGTCGCATTTTCGTGGTCAATAGTTAGGTTGCTCTTTACATTATCAATGGTAAGTTTTGCACCAGTAATAATGCCTGTACCGACATCTAAGCTGTATTGTAAAATAAGATTACCTGCTTTAATGGTTGTATCAGCGCCAAATGTAAAGCCAGTGGCACCAATATTGCCCATTTCAGCTATGGTCAAATTACCACCGCCATTCAATGTCAATGTCCCCTTAGTATCAAACTGGCCGGCATCACCAATGGCTATCTTACCGGCAGCACTTGTGGCAGAGAAATCACTTACATTAAGTGTTTTGTTTTCTTGCACATACAGCCATGTATCAACACCTTGCAGACCCACATTTACCTGTGATTGATTATCAAAAGTGACATCATTGGCAAAGACGTTAACACCTTCTACAGCGAAAACACCACCATTTGTGAGGCTTATAGTTTTATCGCTTGCTCCTGCACCTAAGGTAATAGATTCTTCATCCCCTCCAAGTGCAGTAAGTTTACTACCGGCACCTGTGACAGTTATATTACCATCAAAAGTAAGAGCTTCTCTTACACTACTATCACCAAGGGTTAGGCTTGCACCGCCGGAAACTTCCATATCGCCTTCTGATAGCGTTGTATTGCCGCCTTGCCCCGTAAGCACAAGGTTTACGCCACTACCGATAATGGTGGAATTTTTACCAATGGCAGTATCATAAGTATTTTCTGTAATATGCGAAATGGTGGTCGTGCCCTTATAATCTAAATTCCCAGCCATGAGGGGGACGGCGGGGGTGTTCCAGTCTTTCATCACACCTGAAAGGCTTACCGTATCGACCTCTATGTCTTCAAAGTTAATGCTACCAAGGTAAGTAGAGTCAAAGGCTTCGTTTTTAATTTCATCTTTGAGCGAGGTGAAGGTAAATTCATTGAGTGTGCCGCTAAGCCCCGCAATACTCAGCACAGAGTCAGCCGTGGAGGTGAAGGTACCGTTAATTTTATTATTAGCGGTGAAGGTTTCACTACTACTGTTTAAATCCACCGCGCCAAGGTTAGCTATGGACAGGTTAAGGATTGCGCCGCTCATATCTATAGTACCGGTACCATTCGTAGAGCTAAGCTCATTACTGCCCATATTCATGCTTGTACCGCTTGCAAGGGTCAGCGTGCCGCTGGTTACGGCAACATTAGCCCCTGCATTCCATGTATCGCCTGCCAACGTGATGGTGCCGCCATTAAGGGTCACAGCAGCAGTATTGCTAATACCCGCAGTGCTCTTGAGTGTACCGCCAGTCAAGGTTAGGGCAGTCTTATTCATGGTAAAGCCTGCCGCTTCAAGTGTACCGGAACCAACGCTCATGCTATCGCCAGCAAGTTCTACGTTAGAAGTAACGTTTATGCTTTTACCGGTATCAATATTAACAG
>CAYJHU010000374.1:0-1712 GCA_964369655.1 uncultured Desulfovibrionaceae bacterium
GCTAGCCAATGCGACCAAAAATCAAGAATAGGTGGAGCTTTGCTTCACCGTTAAGTGATTGATTTTTGTGCTTTTATCTCTACACGTTTGCTTTTAGACTTTAAGCGATTTCTAAAATTTTACTTGCAAAATTATATTTGAAAATAATTGTGCAGAGGTCTCATTTTTAGAAAACGCACACTTTTTTTATTGACATATTCAAAGGTAAAATGAAAAACGGTAGCTTATTTGCTACCGTTTTTTACTATATTCTCCAAAATAATAAAAATATTATATAAATGAAGTCGATAGCGAAATAATTATTTTTCAGGCATAAAAAACGTATATGCCTTTTGTGAAAGCCATGACGCCAGAGGTTGTAAAAGCTTTCCACAAACTACGGCTCCGACGTAATTTAAAGGCACGGCTGTGAGGCTTGTGATAATACATGCCATAGCATAGCCCAAATGCGCGTGAATTTGCAAAAATATCCATGCAGACACGCTAAAAAGTATTAATACGTGCACAATTATGTATTCAAAACAATAGCGTGCACAGTGCAAAAAGATTTTATGTTCTAAAAAATTTTGCATTCCTTGCCATTGACTCACGGCAAGTAGCACAGCAGAGATTCCAAATCCGCGTAAGGTGTGCTGTAAGAATGCGGGATAATATGGCATAGATGGCAGGGCTGTCCACGGGGCTTCGGATATCATGGCAGCTATCAAGCCAAGGATGAAAAGTATTTTTTGTTGCCGTACAGAAAGCGTAATAAGCTTATGTGCCAATATATCTGCAAGTGCAACTCCAAGTACAAAGAATGCATATAATGGAGCGCCATAGAGCGCAAGCCAAAGAAAAAGATATATGATAAAACGGTGCCTTAACTCGCCCAAAAAGAATAATATGGCGTAGGTGAGGTAGGAGCCAATAAAAATAATGTGCATACACCAAAGGGAGGAGATGTATTTACTACCTCCTTGCAGGGTGAATCCCAAAAATCCTGTCCACAGGGCGTCACCTAGGCTTAAGTTTTGCGAAAACATGGCGGTGTTCCATGGTTCTTGGAGGACACTGCCAAGCTCACTATTCATATACCAGCCCTGCGTATATATTCCATATGATGCAAGAATAAGAAGAGAAGTGTAGGGCACAAAGCGAAAATATCGAACAATCACTTGTTTTTGTAACCACTGTTTATCATGGCGATAGAAAAAAATATGGGCTGGAATAAAAGCAATAATAGTGAAAAACAAGAAAAGTGCATAGCTAGCATTTGTTATGGCAGAAAAAGGAAAAGACGCCCAATAATACTCCCATTGCTTAGCTTGGCCTATTCCACTTTGCCAGCCCACATAGCCCGGCGCATCAAAAGCCAGCAAGTAATGAAAGATAATGACGAAAATTGCACAAAAACCTTTCAATCCATCAATATATTTTATGTGTGGTGTCATCTCTTTTCGCTCTTACCTTTGGCTTGCTCCCCTGCAGGGCTTAAAAAATCTTTTTTAAAAAAGTTTTCCAAGTAAGCTATGTTATCACTTTTTTAAAGAAAAAGCCTTTCCTAGTCAATACGACAAATATTTTAGTATTTTGTAAATGTTTGTGACTAGAAGATTTAATATCTTTAAAAGTATGAACTGTCTATGGCTATCAGCCTGCTATAAGGTTTTGTAAAATTTATTATGTAAAGGCTCAAAAAACGTTGATTAAAGCTAGATAGTGTCGTCAAA
>CAYJHU010000375.1:0-1704 GCA_964369655.1 uncultured Desulfovibrionaceae bacterium
TCACTTTAGAAAGTATTCTTTGTCACAGCAGGATCTATCGCTATGCACTGAGCTTACCTATGGTAGCATGCGCTATTATTTTAGGCTGGATGCTATTCTTAATTCTGTTTTGCCAAAGTTAGAAAAGCTACCAAAAGCTGTTGCTATGCTACTTAGGCAGTCCCTATATGAACTGCTATTTTTAGAGCGTGTGCCGCATCATGCTACACTTAATTTTGCTGTTGAACAGACGAAAAAATCTTTTGGAAACAAAATTTCGCAAGTTGTAAATGCTGCGCTACGTGAATGCATTCGTCTTGGTGATAAAGTTCATGAACGTAGCTTTTATAAAAAGGCTGCCGATTTTTATGCCTTGCCAACGTGGCTTTATGGTTATTTTGTTAAAGCATATGGTGAAGAAATTACGCATTTTCTTTGTCTACGTTCCTTGCAAAGGCCTAAGACAGCATGGCGCATTAATTTAGCCCATCCTGATTCTGATTTTATTCATGATTATATATCAAAGGTTGATGGTTCTCTAAGTGTAGGTCAAAGCGGTTATGTCTTTACGGATATACAGGCTCCAAAAAATGTTTTAGGGCAAAACGTCAAGGACCTTATTGCTGATGGTGCTTTGTCGCTGCAGGCTGCTGGTTCTCAAATTGCGCTTCAAGAATGTTATACAGCTTTGCCAAGTCTTTTTGATTATCCTTTATGGGATGCATGTGCAGGGCAGGGCGGTAAGAGCATGGCCATGGCAGAAGCTGGGGTGAATATTTTTCTTGCTAGCGATGTGCATAGCAAAAGGCTTTTGCTTTTAAAAGATAATGCTGATCGTCTTAATGTTAAAATTCCGAATATTCTTTGCGGCGCAGCTGATTCACTAAAACTTAAGAACTTTGATGGAAATATTTTACTAGATGTTCCATGTTCTGGTTTTGGAACTTTAGCGCGTCGCCCTGAGATAAGGCTTTTTAGAAGCTATGATGATGTGCAGGATTTGATTTGCTTGCAATCTAAAATTTTACACAATGCCTATGCTCAATTAGATTCAGGTCGACATATTATCTATATGACTTGCACATTAAATCCGCATGAAAATGAATTACAGATAGAAAAATTTTTGCAAGTGCATGATGAAGCGCAGTGTGTT
Organism: uncultured Desulfovibrionaceae bacterium; assembly: GCA_964369655.1. Lineage (GTDB taxonomy): Bacteria > Desulfobacterota > Desulfovibrionia > Desulfovibrionales > Desulfovibrionaceae > CAYJAD01. The sequence goes on from CAYJHU010000375.1 coordinate 1,133, forward strand.
TTTACTTGGCAAACGCCTCATGATCATTCCTATCTTGAGGGAATGTTTGTTGCCATCATAAAAAAATAGGGCGAACATTGTTCGCCCTATTTTCTATTGTTTCACGGGAAACGTTCCTTCATCGCCATTGTTTCCATCGTCAGCTTCAATGCCAATGCGTAGAAGAAGCTTCATGAGTTCATCGGCGTTAGAGTAGGTGAGTGTTATTCTACCGCGCTCTTCTGTGCCACTGATAGATGTTTTAATATCAAGGTGTGTTTTCATTTTTTGCTGAAGAGTTTTTATGTAGCTTGACTTAACACGACGCGATGCCTTTTTAGGTTCAGGAGCGACTTGATTTTCATCAGTTGGTTTTGGCTCGTCATTATTTTCTTCTTCACTAAAAGGAAAGATTCCACTTTCCTTAAAATAATTTACTGCAGCTTCTGCCTCCCGAACACTTAAGCCCTTTTCTTTGATGGCAAGGTAAAGTTCTTCTTGTTCTTTGCTTTTACTTTCTAAACTTAAAAGAGTGCGGGCATGTCCAGCTTGCAGTGAATGCTCAATAAGCGAAGTTTGCATATGAGCTGGTA
>CAYJHU010000376.1:0-1699 GCA_964369655.1 uncultured Desulfovibrionaceae bacterium
AACGGTGTTCATATCATTGACTTGCAACAAACCATTAAGCTTTTCCGCACTGCTTATGATAAAGTAGTAGACGTTGTTTCTAAAGGCGGCAAAGTGCTCTTCATCGGTACCAAGCGTCAAGCTCAAGAAGCTGTAGCTACCGAAGCCAACCGCGCAGGTCAATACCATGTAACATATCGCTGGATGGGCGGCACGCTTACTAACTTTGCCACCATTCAAAAAAGTGTTGATCGCTTGAAGAAGCTTGAAGCAATGTTTGCTGACGGCTCCATCAATCGCTATCAAAAGAAAGAAATTTTACAATTACAACGCGAACTTGACAAGTTAAACCTTACCCTTGGTGGCATTAAGACCATGGAGCGTTTACCACAAATCGCGTTTATCATAGATCCCCATCGTGAAGACATCGCCGTAAAAGAATGCCGCAAGCTTGGTATTCCAATTGTGGCTGTTACCGATACCAACTGCGACCCTGACGTCATTGACTACATTATCCCAGGCAATGATGATGCCATTCGTGCCATTAAGCTTTTTGTGACTGCTTTTTCCGAAGCTTGCCAAGAAGGCGACGCCATGAACAAAGACGGCATTAATCCTGAAGCAGAGTTTGCAAAAACTGCTGCGAAACTTGACATCCCCATGGAAGAAGCTCCTGCCGCTGAGGCTGCTCCTGCCGTGGAAACTGCCGCAGAATAAGCTTAAGGAGAATAAAAATGGCAAATATTAGTGCATCTATGGTAAAAGAACTGCGCGACAAAACCGGCGCAGGCATGATGGATTGCAAAAAAGCCTTGCAAGAAAATGACGGTGACTTAGAAAAGTCCCTCGATTGGCTCCGCCAAAAAGGTATTGCCAAGGCTGCAAAAAAAGTAGGTCGTGAAACTTCCGAAGGTCTTGTCACAGTAGCCAGCTCCAATGATGGCAGCACTGTGGCCATGTCTTCCATTTGCTGCGAAACTGACTTTGTAGCTCGCGGCGAACAATTCGTAGCCTTTGCTGGCTCTGTTTCAAAGCTCGTGCTTGATAAAAATCCTGCCGACGTACCTGCTCTTGAAGCCTTACTTGGTGACGAATTGCAAAACCAAATCGCCATCATTGGTGAAAATATGACCATTGGCTCTTTTGCTCGCTATGAAGTACCTGCCGGAAGCATGGTTGGTTACTATATCCATGCCAACAATAAGCTTGGCGTGCTTGTAGAACTTGCCTGCGAAAATGGCGATTGCTCCAAGACTGACCCTTGCAATGCCCTTGCAAGAAACATCGCCATGCAAATTGCCGCTGCCAATCCTTTGGCCATAGATCCTTCCACTCTTGATAGCAGTGTTATTGAACGTGAACGTGAAGTTTACCGTCAAAAGGCTACCGACGAAGGCAAGCCTGAAAACATTGTGGAAAAAATCGTAGAAGGCGCAGTAAAAAAATACTACAAAGAAGTATGCTTACTTGAGCAAGCCTATATCCGCGATGACAAAAAGACCATTGCTGACGTGTTGCGCGAATCCGGAAAGGAAATGGGCACCACTGTTAAGGTTGTACGCTTTACTCGTATCCACCTTGGCGCTGAATAGTCTTTCCGCTATATAAAACATCAAAGCCCTTTTTCTCATGAGAAAGGGCTTTTTTTTGCGTTATTATTAAACCTTTTTGTTTAAATCTAAATATCAAATTGGAGACCTCTGCACAATTATTTTCAAAT
>CAYJHU010000377.1:0-1687 GCA_964369655.1 uncultured Desulfovibrionaceae bacterium
AGACTTTTCTGTGCTTATTTGCGACCAAAACCCGGAAGGCTTTTTGGATGAAACGCTGGCTCCTTTTCAGGGGAGTTTACAGCTCACTGTCATAAGGCATGCGCCGCAGGGCGTTTCAGCCGCACGCAATGCGCTTTTGCCTTATATTACGGGCGATATAGTAGCTTTTCCCGATGATGACTGTTGGTATGCGCCGAACACCCTAGAGCAAGTGCTAGCTTTTTTTACTCAACATGAACATGTCGGTAGTATCATGGGCGTTTGGAGCGATTGCACTGAAAATTTACAATTAAAAAATTGCGTCGCACATCCCATCAAAACGTATGATCTTTTTGAGCAGGGTGGTACGCTGGTGCAGTTTTTTAGACGAAAGATAGCATATGCAGTGGGCGATTTTGACGAAAAGCTCGGCCCCGGCACAGGTCTTCCCTATGGATGCGGAGAAGACACGGATTATATTTTACGCGCCGCGAAATTATCTGAGGTGTGGCGTGTGCCTTCGGTGCAGGTTTTCCATGCCTTGCCTGATACCCGAAACCTCAACAAGGGAAAAGTTTATGCCTATGCTTATGGTCGTATGTATCTGTTGCGTAAGCATAATTTTCCTCTTTGGTTCAAATGGGCCAATGTCCTTTTTCCGCTTTACAAAATGTTTCGCGAAGGGGGAAAAACATTTCACTATAGGTGGAGCATGTTCCTAGGACGATTACAGGGGTTATTTCAAAAGTAATATCTTCAGAAAATATAATAGAAATTAACCTGAATAGCACCCACCCTGCCACTCCCTTATGGGGAGCAGGCAAGACGGTCATCATCCTTGACGAATGAGCGTCGCATATGGATACCGTTTGGAGTAAGATTACCGCTAACATCAAGGATGCTGAAAATGTTGTTAGTTTGTGTCTGGATTGGGGCACGGAAGGAGTTTTATTGCAAGGATAAGGTTTAGAATTCCTTAGGGAATTTTAACTCACCGATGAGCTTGTGTGCTTCTGCTCCAGATAATTGGTGCATATATTTGCTAAATTTTTCTTGAGCAAGCGCATCACCTGAAAGCCCTTTTTTTCTTGCAGAACTTTCTATCCAGCTAATTTGTTTATCACTGGCAGGTTTATCCCCTCCGCCATTGAACTTGGATTTATTATCCATCATATTGTTATTACGATGGTTGTTATTGCTTGGCTGGCTTGGATAGTAAGTGGGCTGTGATGAACTCGCACTAGAGAGCGTTACCAGTTGCATTTTGCTATTACTAATAGCCGTTTGCATGGCTGTATCTATATCCTTGCCTTGACCAAGCATGGTAGCCTTTGTTCCATCGGAACTTTCTACGGTAGCACTACAAATGAAACTATCTTCGGTTTTCGTAACATAATTCATCATAATACTTGTTAAACTCATAATAATAATCTCCGTTCGTTAAAAGTTAATAGAACATAAAATCATTCAAACTTAATGCTAATGCCAAGCCCCTGCAGTACCTTTCTGATGGTCTCATAGCGTGGCTTAGCGCCCTGTCGTAAACTGCGATACAAATTAGTCCGGTCAAGGCCAGTAGAAACAGCTATCTGCGTTACACCTTTGTCTTTGGCTAGCTCACCAAGCACATGGGTGAAGTTATCAGCTGCCTCTGCTTCCTTGAGCTTTGCAAGCATATCTTCCTTGCTCGTGGTGTTATTAGGCTCTG
>CAYJHU010000378.1:0-1672 GCA_964369655.1 uncultured Desulfovibrionaceae bacterium
CGTTTGAGTTCCCCCAAGCAACGGAAACGCAATTTGCCTCAAGTAGGCCCATCTGTCAACAGCTTTTTTTAATTTTTTTTAATTTTTTGAAAAACAACATGTAACACATTAAAAATACAACTTTAATTTTTACTATTTTTTCTACGCTACACCTAAAACAACTTTATATTTACCACATATTATGCTAATAATCTGTAAAGAGACTTGAGGAGGACAACGAATGCAACGCACTTTATCTATCATCAAGCCAGACGCTGTACGGCGAAACCTTAGCGGCGAAATACTCTCGCACATCCAACAAAATGGTTTGCGTGTGATTGCCATGAAAATGCTTTTATTAAATAAAGCTCAAGCTGAGGGTTTTTATGCTGTACACAAGGGTAAGCCTTTTTTTGCAGAACTTGTTGAGTTTATGTGTTCCGGGCCCATAATATGTTCTGTGCTTGAGGGCGAAAATGCCATCGCACGCTACCGTGAAATTATGGGAGCTACAAACTACAAAGAAGCAGCTCAAGGTACTATTCGTGAAAAATATGCCTTAAGCCTTACGGAAAACTCCGTGCATGGCTCAGATGCTAGTGAAACGGCTGCATTTGAAATTTCTTACTTTTTTAACCAACTAGAGATCTACAACATATGAGTATTGAAAACTTTTCTATTGGATGCATTGGTTGCGGAAATATGGGTTCTGCCATTTTACTTGGTTTAATCAAAAATGAATCCCTCACCATCATGGGCTATGATGTACTTGCTGAAAACATTGCTCCCCTGCAAGGAGCAGGAATTGCTTCTGCCAAAGACATTGAGCATTTGGTCATAAGCTCGCGCATCATACTTTTAGCGGTGAAGCCTCACCTAATAAAAAACATCTTACCACAAATCACCCCTCTCTTAACGCCCGACAAGATTATTATTTCTGTTGCGGCCGGGGTAAGCACTAAAACCTTACAAGAAGGCATACAAAATAAATGCGCTGTTATTCGCTGCATGCCAAATACCCCTGCCCTTGTTGGTGCCGGCGTCTTTGCCTTCTGCTTTGAAGATGAAAAAGTAGCTGAAAAGGATAAAGAATATATTTTACAAATTTTCCAAAATATCGGCATGTGTGTGGAATTAAGCGAGGATAAGTTTACGGCCTTTAGCGCACTTATTGGTGCAGGGCCAGCTTACGCTTTTCATCTCATGAATTCTCTTGTGCAAGCTGGTGTAACTTTAGGATTTTCTCGAACTGACTCACGTCAAATGACTGAACAATTATTCAAAGGCTGCGTTCGTATGGCGCAAACTTCCACATCCAACCTAACAAAACTACGCGACGATGTTTGCTCTCCGGGTGGGCTCACCATTGCCGGCATTAATCATCTGGAACGCACGGCTGTTAGTGGACATATCATTGATGCTGTTTTGGAAGCCAATAAGCGCGGCAAAGAAATGGAGCAGTAATCATTCCTCCGGAGGGAAGGGGCTCTGCCCCTTCACCCCGCCAAAGGGGATAATCCCCTTTGGAATCCCTTATACATTATTTTTCAGCAAGCTGAAAAATAATGCTTCTATTTAGGAGACTTAAGACATTGAACTATATGAATTTTTCGTAAGAAAAATTCGCGTGAAAAGTTTTTTTGAAAGGGGTTTGGGGAAAACTTTTTTTTCAAAAAAAGTTTTCCCCAAAAAA
>CAYJHU010000379.1:0-1671 GCA_964369655.1 uncultured Desulfovibrionaceae bacterium
CAAAAGTTTTCCCCAAAAAAATATCTCAAATTAGAATGCCGTGTACTCAAATCCACCCTCACTAATTTTATCCTTGCGCCTTACTATTATATATTATATGTCTTTGCTTGTGACTTACTTTGCTAAGTTATAAAAATTTACGCCATTTTCACGATTGAAATTTATGTCCAAACAAGCAGCAAACTATTCACCTACCATCCATATAAATGTATGCAATAGAAATTTTGAGTTACATCGCATCACAGATCTTGAGAGCTTATGGGACGAACTTTGTGCATCACCTTCTGACAGCGCAATTGATGATGAACGTATCCCCTACTGGACAGAGCTTTGGCCTTCATCTATAGCACTATCAAATTGGATTTATAAACAAAAAACCTCCATTCATAAAAAAAATTGCCTAGACATGGGTTGCGGGCTTGGCTTAACGGCGCTGGTGGGATCATGGCTTGGAGCTCAGGTGCTTGCCATGGATTATGAAGAAGACGCTTTGCATTTTGCTCATAAAAATGCAGAGGTTAATAATATCAGCCAGCCTACATGGACGGTTATGGATTGGAGAAAGCCAGCCCTTAAAAGAGGCTCTATGGATTTTTTGTGGGCTGGGGACATCATGTATGAGCGTGTTTTTGTGCAGCCGGTTTTTAATTTTATAGATTATGTACTGGCAAAAGAAGGAAAAGCCTGGGTGGCTGAGCCTAATCGTTCCATTTATGAATTTTTTCGGGCGGAGATTATACGCCGAAATTGGCTTGCAAGGCCGGTATATGAAGAGCGCGTGGATGCTTCCTATGCCCAGGATGTCCCTGTTAATGTTACTGTTTGGGAAATAACACGATAATTTTTTATTACACAAGGTTAGAGCATGGAAGACGTACAAATGAGACCCTCGCAGGTGCCAATTAATATTGACAAAGTTGGCATTCAAAATTTGTCCATCCCTTTAATTATCAAAGATAGGGCAGAAGGAAATCAAAACACTGTAGCCAATGTCTCGCTTGGAGTGGAGCTTCCTGCTTCCTTTAAGGGCACACATATGAGCCGTTTTGTGGAAGCCCTTGAAGAATGGGGGGAGGAGCTTAGCTACCAATCCTTAAAGCGACTTTTAGAAAATGTAAAAACACGCCTTGAAGCTCAAAAAGCCAGTATTTCTTTTACTTTTCCGTATTTTATGCACAAAAAAGCACCAGCCAGCGGAGCTTCGGGCTTGATGAGTTATCAATGCAAACTCACCGGCGAACTCGCAGATACAAACGTAGCTGACGGCAATAATGAGCAAGGTAAAACACCAGCCAAACCGGAATTTGTGCTGGAAGTAGAAGTGCCAGTTATGTCCGTCTGTCCATGCTCCAAAGCCATCAGCGTTGAGGGTGCGCATAGTCAGCGTTCGCTTGTGCGTATAGCTGTGCGCATGCGTGGATTTTTCTGGATTGAAGAGCTGGTTGAAATAGGCGAAGCCGCCGGTTCCTCACCCGTCTATAGCTTACTTAAGCGTAAAGACGAAAAATATGTTACGGAACATGCTTTTGCTAATCCTGCTTTTGTGGAAGATATTGTGCGCGAAGCGGCTAAACAGCTTATGCAGCATGAGCATATCTCATGGTATCGAGTAGAAGTGTGTAGCATGGAATCTATACACAATCATGAGGCTTTTGCTTGTATTGAGTCTAC
>CAYJHU010000380.1:0-1651 GCA_964369655.1 uncultured Desulfovibrionaceae bacterium
TTTGTAGCGAATGCAAATGATACCTGATGACCATGAATCTTATATATTCTAACTCTAAAAATTTTCCAATTTTAGAAAGCAAACTTTGAGCGTACCCTTTTTATTCGACAACATCGCTTTATTTCTATTATCTTGCAGTGCGCAAAATAACCATTGCACCAAGTACAGTTTTTGGAGTAGGTGTCCTTTTAACACTTGCACTTGTGTATACTGCCTCTTTAGTTAAGGCGAAAGGAAATTATCCTAAAAGGGACTATGAAACCACCATTAAGCGGCAACTGATTATCGATTAGACAAACGCCACTTGAGAAAGAGCGCATCAGAGAACTTACCCGCATTGGTGCTAATATCAATCAGCTTGTCCCCATGTGAGCGATCGGGCAAACACACGGTAGGGCTACTGCATCACAAAAAGAAACTACACACTCTCAAGGAACAAATGACGCTTTTACAAAATCAACAAGCATATGCAGAGTAAGCAATTGCAATATGAAAAACAGCCAACTCAACGCTATCGTATGCGGTAAATTCTCAGAATAATTTACGGTGCGCGTCAGCTCAGCTAGAAGTACATCGCCAGCTTCTTATGTGCTTTACTGAAGCTGGGGTGACGTGTAAATTATTATATGAATAACTGTTTTCTTTTTATAATTGGCTACAATAATTTCCTAAAACGCTAGAAATATATCTCTTAAAAATTGCTACATCACAAGTCGCCGATGTTCCTTATTTCCAACTACATGAATGGCAGCTAAGGGGCGTACAGGACAGACAAATTCACAAGCACCACAACCAAGGCATTTTTCATTATTAACTACTGGTATTTTATGCTCGCCGCCTTTTGGATTTGGCACAAGGCTAATGGCCTCAGTGGGGCAAGCTCGTGAGCAAGCCGTGCAGGCACGTTTGTCGGTATTGACAATACAGCGCTCTAAATAGATTTTAGATTGACCGCATTGAATAACGCTTTTTTCTGCCACGCTAATGGGACGTATGGCACTCGTGGGGCACACTTTTGAACATTCCACGCAATTGGTGCGACAAAAGCCGTGTTCAAAGGACATGGTGGGTTGCAACATGCCATTACCATTATCAAAAGAGCGCAAAACATGGTGTGGGCAGATTGCTACACAAAGCTGGCAGGCGGTGCAGTGTTTTTCAAAATTACGTAAGCCCAAAGAGCCGGGAGGCGTAATGGGTAGCTCTCTTTGGGGGCGGTCTTTGGCAATGCCTAGGGCTTCCACTTGTCTTTGATTGGCGGCGTCCTTTGAAAATGTAGGGGACTCTCCATAGGTGGCAGCTTGGGCTTGAGAGGCAGAATTTGCTAATGCTGCTCCTCCCATACTTACAGGTACAAGGCTTTGCAAAAAGGCACGGCGTGAGGGGTTGACATTTGTAGCCTGTTGAAAAGCGTTATTTGATGTAGGCTGTTCAAAAATGGTGAGATGCGAGGAAGAAAAAAAAGTCGAGACACGCGGTGTATTAGACATACATAAGTGGTTTGACTTTTTTTGCTGACGACGCAGATTGCCGTTTTTCAACAGCCTAATGGCCTTGAATTTACAGATCGCATGACAGGTAAAACAAGCAACACAACGGCTTGCATCTATGTTTGTATTTTTATGGTCAATGCAAGAAGCTTTGCAATGTC
>CAYJHU010000381.1:0-1650 GCA_964369655.1 uncultured Desulfovibrionaceae bacterium
AGCCATAAGTTATTGAACACTTAAGAGTAGGGTAAATTTTGCCCTACTCTTTTTTATGCACTATGAAAACCGCGCCAAATGCATATTATGCCGCCTGCGGCAATGACTAACAACAATATGCGCTTAAAAGTAGCAGCATTAATACGTTTTGCCACAGGCATAGCAAGGCTAATTCCAAGCATGGCTGCAGGTACACCATAAGCCGCCCAAATAAGAACTTCCTTAGTGTATAAGCCCGCCACGGCTTGTGTTATACAAGCAAAAAGATAGGCAAAAATAGAAAAGACATTGGTTGTTCCCACAGTTTGCAAGGGAGTCCAACCAAGATAAAGCGCATACACACCGATAGGCGGCATGCCAAAGGATATGGAAGTATTTAATAGGCCGGAGCTAAAGCCAGTAGTTAAGCTTTTCCCTAGCGTTTCAGCTCTTTGTTCATTATGCACCTTGCGGGTAAATTGCCACGCCACAAAGATTAACATCACAAGACCCGTTAAAAGTTGTATGGAATATGTCGGAATAAAAACAAGTATTGCCAGCCCTACCAAAGAACCAGGCACAACCCCAATCAGCATCTTTTTTACCGTAGAATACATACAACCGGCGCGGAAATTCCACGTCATATGACAAGAAATAAAAAAAACAATTATGCAAGAAACTGGAGTGAGCATGGCTGAGGGCATAATTCCCGCAATGATGGGCACAGCCACCATGGCAGCTCCCATACCACCAATTCCATTAATAAAACCAGCAACAAACCATGCCAATACGAATATTAAAACTTGAATGTCCAAAACACCTAAACCTCGTTCTCCATATTATGCAACACTGCTAATTTGAGCACTTATTTTTAATCTGACGACACATACCCATCAGCGCATCATATTCATGTCTTCGCAATCCTGCTCTCCCCAAAAGGCGCCGCAAAGGCATAAAAAAATAATCTGGATTGCTTTCTTGCAAAAAATCTATATTCACCAGTGTTTCTTTTAGCGTTTCCATAAGGCGAGCTTCATCGGCGGCACAAATACGTCTTTCTTCCACAGCTTCAGCGTAGCTCACTTTGGGTGCATGCGCAGCCTTAAAGCATTCATAAAGCAAAATAAGCGTTGCCTGTGCCACATTTAGCGAAGCAGCCTCAGCGGTAGGTATGGTAACAAGGCGCTGGCATGACTCAATTTCTTCATTACTCAGCCCGCGATCTTCAGGCCCCATCATCAAAGCAACACGCTCCCCTTGGGACAAGGCCTGCACCATCTCCTTGGCTGCTTGTGTTGGATGCAAAAGCTCACGCCGCCAGCCTCCTGTGCGCGCAGTAGTACCCACCACCATGGCAAAAGGCGCCAAAGCAGAGGCAATACTCTCATGCACTGTAATACTTTCTAAAATATGTCCTCCCTTAGCCGTAGCTAAAGGACGCGCTTTTTCTGCATTCCAAAGTTCCGGTGCCACAAGGCGTATGCCACCTGCTCCCATGTTGGCACAAGCGCGAGCAATCATGCCAACATTTTCTGGGAAACGACTTTTAATAAGTACCACTTCCAAATTTTGTAATGTAATATCCATAGCTTCCTATTTGAATTTCATTGATTGTCAGTATGTAAAATCTTTTTTGTGAGTTTTTATTTATTTTTCTGGGGGGAAACTTTT
>CAYJHU010000382.1:0-1649 GCA_964369655.1 uncultured Desulfovibrionaceae bacterium
TAGTGTTAAAGATGCACAAAAAATGCTCATAGACGCACAATGGAACTTAACAGAAATGCCAAATAGTGCCAATACTATCTAGAGTAGAATTGCAATATTACCTTAAAATACAAGCCAAAAAGTGAGACTTCTACAAACTGCCCTTCAGGAGGGAGTCTTGAAGCAGTCTCGCTTTTCCGGCAGTTTTTGCTAGTTAGAGACCTCTGCATAATTCATTATGCAGGGTCTCTAGAAGCATAAACGCTAGTTTGTGCGACCGAAAATCAAAAGTAGGCGCAATTTACTTGCGCCGATAAACGATTGATTTTCGTGCCTTTACCTCTGCACGTTTGATTTTAGACTTTAAGTGATTTCTAAAGTTTTACTGACAAAGTTATATTTGAAAATAATTGTGCAGAGGTCTTAGTTAAGACTAACCAAGTCCTTCGTCATCCAAACCATGTTCTTTCTTATACTTTCTTTGTTCGTCCAGAAAAAATTCACGCACTCTCGCTCTGTCAGGGCGTCCTTTGGTTGCTTTTGGATCATACACAACATCCTCCAAATATACTTCCATATTCACATTTTTAAGCAATGACGCATCTTTTTTGATTAACAGCATCACATTATCTTTTAATCCTGCCTCGATGGCGCGCTTAAGAGCAGTTTCAAAATCCAATTCCTCAAAAATGCTGGAATTCCCCTCTGAATTCGTTCCCTCATTTATATATTTTAAAAGTGTTTCTAGTATTTTAGGATTTGTATTCACCGCCGCAGCGTATACAGAAGCACTGTCTATTTTGGCGCCGTTTTTTATAAGAAAATCTAAAACGGCGGGATCATGGGCATGAGCACAAGCATACGCAAGTATTGTCCAGTAAGCATCTATTTCTCTATTAAGGTCTTCACCACTCAGAAAACTTTGCTTCACAAGGTTTAAGTTGGCCATGCGCCAAAAATCTCTTTGCAAGTAGTTATGTTCATTACTATAGGTTGGTATTCTTATTCTCTTTATTTTAAATTTTACCAAGCCGGCTTCGCGCGGTGTTTTGCCCGCTTCAAGCTTCGCGCCGGCCTTTAGCAACAATTGCTCCTTGGCTTCTAACGCGTCATCCACATGTGCATCCCCATAATCATACAAGAAGGACAAGGGCGTATTTCCTCTCAAGTCCCTTATGTTGACTTCAGCTCCATTTTGCAAAAGAAACTGCACCACAGGCAAGGGTAAAGCGTGGGCAGAGTGCAACAGCGTTGTGTCATCATCGCTCAAGAGGTTTACATCCTTAGTGTATTTGAACAGAACTTTTAGAACATCGAGGCTTTTCGCCATTGTCATGGCTTTTCCGCTTATGGCGGCGCCATTGTCCAATAAAACCTGCACGGCAGCAGCATTGGCCCCATGTCCAATGGCATAAGTGAGCAGATTTTCGCCAGAATAATCCAAAGCACTTTCCCCATCAATCCAAGTATTAATGGTATTTATATCATAGCCCTCTTTAAGAGCCTGCTTCACATCCTTGGCGGTGGCCTTTTCCCAAAAAGAAAAGGAGAACACAGCATCATTGGCCGTATAAGCCTTAGCCATAGCCAATGATGCCACAAAGACAAAACAAAACATCAATAAAAATATCTTTCTCCACATGATAAACTCCTACAATTCAATTCTTTTA
>CAYJHU010000383.1:0-1641 GCA_964369655.1 uncultured Desulfovibrionaceae bacterium
TCGTTTATTGAAGTATAGAAGAATTTTTCGTAAGAAAAATTCGCGTAAAAAGTTTCCCCAGAAAAATATATAAAAAAAGAGAATAGCATGAAGTTTAAATCAATAATATTTTATATATCTATATTTGCTCTGTCTTTGCAATTATTTGCATGTGCGCCGGCCAAGTATGGTAAGGCTTATGTACAGGGTGAGATTCAGGCGGCGCAAAGTGCGCATGGCTTTGTTGTCCAGACTATTCCCACCAGTACTTTTACGCTTTATTCCTTGGTACGAGCGGCTAAGGGAGAAGCGGATACTTTGCATGTGTATATTGAGGGTGATGGCTTTGCTTGGGTTACGCGCACGCGTCCTTCGTCCAATCCAACTCCTACAGAGGCCACGGCTTTGCACGTCGCACAAAAAGATCCCAGTGAGAATACGGTTGTATATCTAGCTAGGCCATGCCAGTATGTGACAGGAGCTGAGCGTCAAATGTGCTCGCAAAAGTTTTGGACGGGAGGGCGTTTTGCCCCAGAAGTTATTAGTGCTACCAATCAAGCCATTAATGTTTTGAAGGCGCAGGTTCAAGCTAAGCAAGTGGTACTTATAGGTTATTCTGGCGGGGGATCTGTGGCGGCACTTGTGGCAGCGCAACGTAATGATGTGGCTTTTTTGGGGTCTTTTGCAGGGAATTTGGACGTGGATGCGTGGACAACTTGGCATAAAATTACTCCTCTGCGTGCTTCATTAAAGCCTTTGGATGTGGTTGATCGCATTGCAAATATTCCGCAAAGACATCTATTGAGCCATGATGATGCTATTATTCCACCGGCAGTGAATGAGCGTTTTTGTAAGGCTTTGGCTAAGGCGGAATATTGTCAAAATATTTCCGACATAGAGCATGGCGGTGCATGGGAAAACGTTTGGAATTATACATATAATTAGTTGAGTTAAGTGTCATTCCGTATATTTGGAGGGGCGTATGTTTAAGGAGATTGAAAGAAAGTTTCTTGTCATTGGTGATGCTTGGCGCGCTGAGGCCACTTCTTATGATTTTTGCCAAGGCTATCTTTATTCGTCACCTCTGTGCCTTGTGCGTATCCGCACAGAAAATGAGCAGGCGTACCTTACTATTAAAGGCCCTAAGGACGGTATTGGCAGGATTGAGTTTGAATATGCCATTCCTTTGGGGGAGGCGCAAGAACTGCTTAAAAATGTGGCGCGTCAACCACTTATCTATAAAATACGGCACAAAATCCCCACGAAGTCGCATGTGTGGGAAGTAGATGAGTTTTGCGGAGATAATAAAGGCCTAATTGTGGCGGAAATCGAATTAAAGAGCGAAGATGAAGCCTTTGAAAGGCCGACTTGGCTTGGTGAAGAAGTTACCTATGATGCTCGCTATCGCAATGCAGCGCTGGCGCGTGAGCCGTATAGTACTTGGAATAAATAGTATGAAAGTTTTTTGAAGGCCGACCTGACAGCAAAATTACGCCTACTTAGCATTTTCGTCCTCCCCATTTGTGCTTTGTAGCGGAAAGATTTTTATTCGAAGAGGATATTTAGCCGCCATTAAAGTTTTTTGATGGGGGTTTGGGGGAAACTTTTTTTCATACAAATAGCGCTTGGTCGTGCGTCCTGCACGACACAAGCTATCGCAAA
>CAYJHU010000384.1:0-1621 GCA_964369655.1 uncultured Desulfovibrionaceae bacterium
CACTTCAAAAAAGTTGATATGCGAGTGGGCACTATCCTTGTGGCAGAAAAGCACCCCAATGCCGATAAGTTGTTGCGCTTTGAAATCTCTTTAGGGGAAGAAAAACCACGGCAGATTCTTTCCGGCCTTGCAGAGTTTTTTGCACCGGAAAGCCTTGTGGGTAAGCAGGTATGTGTGGTGACAAATCTTGCTCCGCGTAAAATTCGCGGGCTGATTTCTCACGGCATGGTGCTTACGGCAGAAAAAGATGGCAAGCTCGAGCTGCTTACTGTAGGAACGGCAATGCCAGACGGAAGTTATATTTCCTAGGCTTTAGAAATACTGAAAGCGGCGCTTGCCATGCCTTGCGTCGCATAGAGCATGCGCTTATGCAGACTCTTTATCTGCAGTAAAGAGGCGCTGCAATGCTTCTGTATCAAGCGGCGTTAGATTAAATTGCATGCCTGCTTGGTCTAAGATTTCTGCCAAAGGGCGGTCAGGAAATTCTTTTCTTTTTTCAGAAATATAAACAACAGCACGTTGCAAAAGTTCACTGTGAGAAATTAATTGTGTCATGGCGCACTCCTTTGCAACACTATAGGGCAGAGCTTTGCCCTTTGTAAATATGCTTTTGTGTAGGATTTAAAAATGGAAAATTGGTATATTGCGATTATTTTAAGTATTGTGGAAGGGCTTACGGAGTTTTTGCCCGTTTCCTCCACGGGACACCTCATCCTTGCCGGCGATATGCTGGGCTTTAGCGGAGAAAAGGCCGCAACTTTTCAGGTCATTATACAGCTTGGTGCCATTATGGCTGTGGTGGTGCTGTATTGGCCGCGTTTTTGGGGACTACTCTTTCCGCAAAAGGATGAAAATATCACCTTTTGTGGTATGCGCGGCATAGGGCTTTTGCTTTTAACCTGCATTCCCGCTTGCGTTATGGGGCTTTTGCTACATTCTTATATTAAAGCCTACCTTTTCACACCTTTGACTGTGCTCATGGCCTTGGTGGTGGGAGCGCTCTTTATGATTATTGTGGAAAAACGCGCCCAGCCCGTACAAAGTGTTCAGGACAGTAGCAGATTAGAAACACTTGATGATATTCAAGCAAAAGACGCTTTTATTATCGGGTGTTTTCAATGCCTTGCGCTGTGGCCCGGTTTTTCGCGCTCTGCTTCTACCATCATGGGGGGAATGCTACTTGGTGCCAGCCGCAAGCTTGCCGCAGAATATTCTTTCATTGCCGCTGTGCCTATTATGGTGGCGGCCACCGGCTATGATTTGCTAAAGAGCTGGCAGATTTTAAGCATGGCTGATGTTCCTTTTTTTGCGCTTGGCATTGTGGCGTCATTTGTGGCGGCGCTTCTTGCCATTAAGGGCTTTGTGGCCTTGCTTTCACGCATTACCCTTATCCCCTTTGCAATTTATAGGCTTATTATGGCGCCTTTGGTGTATTATTTTATGCTGTATTAAGAAAATAAAGATTAATAAAAACATATCTTTTTAGATAATATAAAAAATCACAAAAAAAAGCTTGCCAAAAAGACAACTTTTGGATAGATACCATCTTCGTTGCTAAAGCAACATGGCAAGGTAGCTCAGTTGGTCAGAGCACACGGTTCATACCCGTGGTGTCGGAAGT
>CAYJHU010000385.1:0-1621 GCA_964369655.1 uncultured Desulfovibrionaceae bacterium
ATACGGCCTCTGACATTACCCAAACCCTTCCCGCAGCCATGGAAAATATGCAAAATATTATGCAAAAGCCAAGAGGTTTTCCCTGTGCTCCCCTCTTGTAATTATAGCCAAAAGCTGATTAATGTCTCAGCTCTAGAAGCCTCAGCCGCAGGGCTAGCAAAGCTCTTAAAGGATTTTGCGCTCAAAGCTATTTTGTTCCAAGGCGAGCTTGGCAGCGGCAAAACAACCTTTACGCGCGCCTTGGTGCAGGCTTTGCCGGGTGGGCATATGGCAGAGGTTTCAAGCCCAAGCTTTACTCTTTGTAATTCCTATAAAACGACGCCACAGATTATGCACTGCGACCTATATCGTGCGGCTTATTCCGTACCCGACGAGGTGTGGGATGGGCTTGAAGATGCACAAACCTTATGCATTATTGAATGGGCAGAATACCTGCCAACTGATGTGTTTAGCGCTGATAGCGGGCAAGATTATCTTTACATCCATCTGAAAATATGCGAAGAGGGCAGGCTTATGGAAGCTACCGCGCATGGCAATAGTGCAAAAGCACTGCTAGATGCATGGAAGTCTTTGTAAGATGATTTTCTTGGGAGGCTCTGCCTCCCAAACCCACCGCCAAAGGGGATTATCCCCTTTGGAAACCCGATATACACACTTTTTCAACAGGTTGAAAAAGTGTGACTAGTAAGGGATGGCTTTCTAAAATTTAGCAACGTATACGAATTTTCCTAAGAAAAATTCGCGTAAAAAGTTTTTGAGGTTGGGGGTCTGGGGGAAGGAACTTTTTTTAAAAACCGACCCAAAGGGCTTGTAGCCGTTGGCGAGGTACGAGACGTACGGATATCGTGCGCCTAGGCGTTCCTTCCCCCAGCAAAAAAATATTTGTATTCCACATATAACTAGGCAATGATATGAAGATTCTTGTACAAAAATTCGGTGGCACTTCGGTGGCCAATTTGGAATGTATGCAGCAGGTGCAAGAAAAGGTCATGGCAGGTCTTGCTCGCGGCTATAAGATGGTCGTTATTTTATCGGCAAGATCTGGCGATACCAATGCTTTGCTAGCCCTTGCCGACCAATGGTCAAAAACTCCCGATGCTGCGGAGTGTGATCAGTTGGTTGCCACCGGCGAGCAAGTGTCCATTTCTCTTTTCACCATGCTTTTGAAAGATGCCGGTATTAAGGCACGTTCCATGCTTGGCTTTCAAATTCCAATTATTACCGACGACATTCATGGCAATGCTCGTATTCTTTCTATAGATAGCGAGTCATTGTATGCACATTTGGAAGAATATGATGTGCTTGTGGTGGCGGGCTTTCAGGGTAGCACTGAAGGCAAGCGCATTACCACCCTTGGGCGTGGCGGTTCTGATACTTCCGCTGTGGCTGTGGCGGCGGCGCTTAACTCAGCTGAGTGCGAAATTTATACTGATGTGGAAGGTGTATTTACCACCGACCCCAATTTGTGCTCCACAGCACGAAAAATGGATAAAATTTCCTACGACGAAATGCTAGAAATGGCCTCTATGGGCGCAAAAGTATTACATATTCGTTCGGTGGAGTTTGCTAAAAAATATAAAGTTCCTGTCCGTGTGCGTTCTACTTTTACAGACAATCCCGG
>CAYJHU010000386.1:0-1599 GCA_964369655.1 uncultured Desulfovibrionaceae bacterium
ATATTTGAAAATAATTGTGCAGAGGTCTCATTTAAGATTCTCAAAAATTACCTTTTACACAACGTTTCTAAGACCTAAAAGTTCACGTTTTGAACTTTTCATCAAGACATTACACAGCATTTTTATAATGCTGGGTTTGTCTTTTTATTAGCTCTCTTTTTTGCTATTCAAAGATTATACAAAGATAATTTGCACTACTGCTAACTTTTTTCTGGTAAATGCTAACATATGAGTAAAATAAGGCAATAATCCCCCATCTTTCGTGAGAATAAGGGTTATTTTCTTTATATCTTTCGCAACAGATGGTCTTGGGGAACCAAGTCACCGATGTATACAAATTCCATGGATGTTTGCTTAGATTGTCTTCTTATCTTGTAAAGATTATAATCTATTACATGCAAAAAACATTGAAAAAAGTCCGTCTTTTGTAAAAAAGACGGACTTTTTCAGCAGTCTGAGGCGCCATAAAATGACGCCTGTTTTAATTGTGATAACTCAGCCTTCTTTAGAATAAATTAGGATAGAACTGAATAAGCATAGTGGCTATAATACCTACCACCACGCCGTAGAATACGAATGGCCAGAAGGTTTTTTTCAGCACAAGACCTTCGCGACCGGCAAGACCCACCACGGCACAAACAGCCACGATGTTGTGTACGCAGACCATATTACCCATACCGCCACCTACAGCTTGAGCAGCTACGATGATTTGACGGGGGATTTGCAGAAGCTGTGCAGTATTCCATTGGAATTCAGCAAAAAGCAGGTCAGACACAGTGTTAGAACCAGTGATGAAAGCACCAAGACCACCCACAAAGGAAGCGAGCATGGGCCAGGTGCTACCAGCCACAGCGGCCACAGTTTGTGCCATAGCAAGCGGCATGGAAGGCAAACCTTCGGGGTTTACGCCGGAACCGCGGAAGACAGACACTAAGGCCACAGCAAACATCAAGGCAATGGTTGGGGATTTCATCTTGCTGATGGATTCGCCCCAAGCGCGCTTAACTGCGTTGCCGCTCATGCCATGAATGACAATGGTAAGCAATGCCACAAGAATGAAAGGAATGGTGCCTGGCAGATAAAGATATTGAATACCTGCATCCACATTTTCATAGCCTAAGATATCATTGAAAGCTAAGGATTTAGAAGCGAGCCAGCTCTTTAAAGGAAGCTGGGAAATACGGGTTATCACAAGGATAAGACCAATAAGCGCATAAGGAAGCCATGCTTTCATTTGGCTCATATGAGGAGTGAATTCCGTCTTACCGCTGGTCTTAACGGTGCCTGTCCATTCTGGGTCCCAAGAATCTTGAGGTCCGAAGGTCCAAACATCTTTAGGTACGCAAAAGCCTTTTTTAGTACCGGCAACCAATACGCCAAGACCCACGAGACCACCAATAAGGGAGGGGAATTCTGGGCCAAGGAACCAAGCAAAAGCAAGGTAAGGTACGAGGAAGCACACAGCGGCAAATACGCAGTATTTCCATGCGGCAAAGCCTTCTTTCCAAGATTTATTGGGGCCGTAAAAACGAGTCATAAAGCCTAAGAGGAAGATGGGCAGAATAACAGCCATGGGGCCGTGCATGGTGGTGGCCCATT
>CAYJHU010000387.1:0-1542 GCA_964369655.1 uncultured Desulfovibrionaceae bacterium
TTTCCTGTGTAGCCAAGTTGATAGGCTATATCTGCATTAATAATATCTAAAGCTGCACCGCTGTTTGCACGTTCCGATGCGTAGTTAGAAGCAATGGCCATTTGTGGCATTACAAAAAGACAGAAAAAAATTGCTAGAATATTAAGTGTTTTTCTCATGTTGCCTCCTAATATAAACTGCGCTACGAGCTTAATTGAAAATTATATAAAACAGCGCCTTAACAGAGTTAGATCGTTTTGACATAGCGATTAAGCTATCGCAAAATATACAAACACGCTAGAACTTTATTCACGCGCCATGTTTATCCTTTTGTTTGCCTAATGCTATATTTTTTTAGCTGCCTACTAAAAACGCTTTTAAGCTTGACCGCTTGCTAATAAAAAAATATCATGTAAGATATAACTATCCTTTAGCTGTGTTACAATCCTTTTTACGTCATATTTTGCTAAGGAGAAGGTGAATGTCAAAGAAATTTATAATAACAATGTATTGCCTTTGCTTTGTCTGTATATCTTTTACAGTACAGGCAAAAGAGTATGCGACGGATTATATATTTTTTAAGCATTCTTTTTGGGAAAATGCCACCAAGGAAGACGTGCAAAAAGCCATTAAAAAAGGATATGATATTAATAGCATATATCGCTGGCAAAGAGATGAAGGCATGTCTGATGCTTATGAATGGGCAAGTCTTCTTGGTTTTGCTCTAGGATTACACGCAAAACCCGATGTTATTGAGTTGCTCGTAAAAAATGGTGCTGCGCTTGATGGAGACATGGTGCAAAATGTGAGCAGTTTTGATGCCTTAAAAAAACTTATAGAGCTTGGCGCAAATATCAATGAATTAAATGGACATAACGAGACGTTTTTACACGCAATTTACACTATGAATCTTGAAATGGCAAAACTTCTTTTTCAGCATGGTGCTTTGCCAAATATAAAAAATTCTTCGGGCGAAACTCCCATATCCATAATGATGGATAATGAGAGTCCGGATAATGAAGAGTGGAATGCTAAAATGGACCTGCTTAAAAAGGCCGGTGCGACCTTTGACAATGGAAAATATCCATGGGAGCTTGGACTGCCCAAATATGCTGTGAAAAAAAATACCCTCAAAAAATATACCCGCGCACATAACTATAATAATGAAAATTTTTGGCGTGTAGCCTCTCTTAAGGACGTTCAACAAAGCTTCATCCCCGGGGAAGCTTTAACCACTGCTGAAATACAAAAAGGCAGTCATAGCATACTTGCCTATCCTGCACAGCTCAGTTCAAAGCTTAATATAATAGAATTTCTCCTTAAAAAGGGAGCCATTGTGGACGAAGTAACTCTTTTAAGGGCTTCCAGTAATCCCAATGAAAAAATCCTCGCACTTTTATTGAAGCATGCAGATGATGCTAAAATTAATTCAGACGTTTATAAAAAGGCCGCCCTCATTGCTTACAATGCTGGACTTACAAAAAATCTTGAGATTCTTTTCAAAAAAAGCCCTGAAGTTAGCGAACTTGACCCTATAAAAGAGGGAAGGCACAAAGGCAATCC
>CAYJHU010000388.1:0-1540 GCA_964369655.1 uncultured Desulfovibrionaceae bacterium
CTGTCAATCATGCGCTCGCGTGAAGCCTCAATGGTCAGCCCTTTGTGCTTGCGCAATTCATAATAGGTTTGGGCATAGTCCTCAAATTGCGGCGAAAGTTCTGGCTGAATAATGCGCGCACCGGAAAGATCAAGTCCAAGTTCCGCAATGCGTTTTCCAATACGGTCGGCATTACCAAGCAAGATAATCTCCGCCACATTACGGCGTAAAAGTAAATCAGTGGCACGCAAGATACGCTCTTCTTGGCCTTCAGCCAAAACGATACGCATTTTGTTGTGACGTGCTTTTTCGATAAGTTCAAATTCAAACATCATGGGCGTTACGCGCGTAGGCTTATCAGAAATGAGGCGCTTACCAATTTCTTTGGAGTTCACATGACGCTCAAAAAGTCCCAATGCGGTATTGACCTTTTGCTCATTCTCAGGCTCAATACGTCCATAAAGCTCTGAAAGCATTTGAATTGTCTTATAGGTATGATTTTCTGTAAGTAAGATAGGCACAGGCACGCCCGACCAGCCTTCAAGTAATTGTCGTACATTTTCCGGCAAGCGCAAGCCACCGGTAAGCAATACACCCGAAATATCAGGATAAGCAGAAGACGCACGCGACACCAAGGATGCAAGCACAATGTCTGCGCGGTCGCCTGGGGTAATAATAAGATTGCCCTCATGGATATAATCAAGGAAGTTGTGAACTTGCATGGCGGCAATTAAATATTCTCCAACCAAACAATCCATGCGTTTATTACCGTACATGATCTCTGCACCAAGCCATCTTGCCACATCTGCCATGGTTGGTTTGCCAAGGGTAGGCTCATCGGGCACCGAATAAATTAGCAGCTCCCCGTGTCCTTCCTTGGGGCCACGGATATTGCCAAGAGCTTCGCGCAAGTCGCTTTTTTCCGTTTCGGTATAATCAGCTCTATTAACAATAACCGAGAGCACGTCCACATGCTTTGCTTCCAGCTGATCAAGCACAATCTTAGTGCCTTCGGTAACTTCATCAAGAGTTTTGCCATGCCCAAGTGTGATGACCATCATCACAGAGCCAAGGTTAGCGGCAATGTCGGCATTCAGTTCAAATTCAAAGGCCGAATCCTGCCCCAAAAAGTCTGTACCTTCGCAAAGCACAAAGTCATTTTCTTCCACAATTTTGTGAAATTTTTGCAAAATATTTTGAATCAGAGTATTGCGCTGGCCATAGTTGATAAGATGACGCGCTTCCTCAAGGGTATAGGCAAAGGCATCGCTGTAATTTTCTTCCAGCTTAAAGTGCTTGAGCATCAAATTAATATCATGATCTTTATCGTCCAGCACAGGTTCATTAATAATAGGACGAAAAAAAGCCACCCGACGCATTTTGCGAGTGAGCAACTGCATGACACCAAGCACCAGCGCAGACTTACCTGAACGCGCTTCTGTTGCTGTAATATAAAGACTTTTATACATGAGCACCTGCCAAGGTTTACATGGTTAATAAATACAATTTCTGGGGGAAAACTTTTGTGAACAAAAGTTTTCCCCCAGACCCCCTTTCAAAA
>CAYJHU010000389.1:0-1525 GCA_964369655.1 uncultured Desulfovibrionaceae bacterium
GTTATGAGGTTAATATATGTGGAAAACATTTGCTGCGCTGTGTCGCATGATTAAGATTGAGCATTCAATTTTTGCTCTTCCATTTGCATATGCAGGAATTTTTTTGGCACAAAAAGGCATGCCTCCATGGCAGAGCTTGCTTGCCTTAACCATTGCCATGGTGGCGATACGCTCCTTTGCCATGGCTTTTAATCGCCTTGTGGATTTGCCTATGGATAGACAAAATCCGCGCACGACTCAGCGCCCCTTGGTGAGCGGTGAAATCACAACAGGTCAATGTAAGATTTTTTGCCTTGTGATGGTGGGGATTTTTATCTTAAGTTGTGCGGCCTTAAATGAGCTTTGTCTTTGGCTTTCTGTTCCAACGGTGCTTTTTGCCGGGGCATATAGTTATACCAAGCGCTTTACTTGGCTGTGTCATTTCTGGTTAGGTGCAACCCTTGGTCTTGCGCCCATGGCCGGCTGGCTGGCTGTGCGCCCTGAGCTGAGCGGTGTTGCGCTTATGACGCCCTTACTTTTTTTCTTTGCCGTAAGTTTATGGGTGGCGGGCTTTGATATTTTTTACTCCTGTCAGGATGTGGATTTTGACAGAGAATTTAAATTGCACTCGGTTCCGGCGCACTTTGGCCTTGAAAAAGCCTTGGTCATAGCGGCTTTTTGCCATGCCATGACAGTAATTTTTCTTTTACTTGGCGGCATTAGTGCCGAGCTTTCGTGGTGGTGGTATGCACTTTGGGCGCTGATGAGTGCGGTTTTATTGTGGGAGCACACCCTTGTGAGTGCTGAAGACCTAAGCCGTGTAAATACCGCTTTTTTCACCTTAAACGGGCTTATTGCCATCTTGGTACTTGTGGCGGTATTGCTTGGAATATATGGATAAAATATGAAAAAAAAGAAAAAATTTCAATTAGATATGGATGCTCCGGAATCCACCGAAATTGCTAAAAGTCGCTCGCAAAAAAAGCGTGATAGCAGTGCACTTAAAGATATGGGCGCTGAGCTTATTAAGCTTTCTGCTGGGCAACGTAAAAATTTACCGCTCAATGACGATTTGAAAGAAGCGCTAAAAATCATGGATAAAATCACAGACCATGAAGGGCGTCGCCGACAAAAGCAATATATTGGCAAGCTTATGCGCGAGTGTGACGTTCAGCCCATTCAAGAAGCCTTAGAAAGAATGCAGCAAGGGCACAGCACGGATAATGCTCTTTTACAACATGCCGAACGCCTACGCGAAACACTTTTAAGTGAAGATACAGCCGAAGCAGAACGTATTTTGACGCAATGGCCTGAAGCAGAGGCAGAATTACGCGCCATTGTAGCCAAGGCTAAGGGGCCGTTAAATCCTGAGACACAAGGAGCAAAACGCACCTTGTTTCGGAAGTTACGTGAATTACTAGTTTAGTGTGTAAAATTTTTACTGAAAATTTATTTATAATGGAAGCGAGTTTTCCGTGAGGAAAACTCGCATAAAAGTTTTTTGAAGGGGGTCTGGGGGAAACTTTATTTCAAGAAAGTTTCCCCC
>CAYJHU010000390.1:0-1521 GCA_964369655.1 uncultured Desulfovibrionaceae bacterium
AAGGGGCCACCGTCAGTACGTTTATTAATGAAGAAAGGAATGACAGAACCACGAGAACCCATGACATTGCCATAGCGCACAACAGAATACGATGTTGCACAGGCCATAAAAGCATTGGCCGCCACGATGAGCTTGTCAGAGCAGAGCTTGGTGGCACCATAAAGATTCACAGGAGCAACGGCCTTGTCAGTGGATAGGGCCACAACCTTTGTAACTCCACAGTCCGCCGCAGCATTGACAATGTTTTCCGCACCTTGAATATTGGTGCGAATGCATTCAGTAGGATTATATTCTGCCGCAGGAACTTGCTTTAAAGCTGCTGCATGAATCACAAAATCTACACCCTTAAATGCACGGTATAGACGTTCTTTATCACGCACATCACCAATAAAATAACGCAAACAAGGGTAGTCTTTAGGCGAAAAAACTTGTTGCATCTCAAATTGCTTGAGCTCATCGCGTGAAAAAATAATGAGCTTTTCTGGCTTATAATCGCGCAAAATAATTTCTACACATTTTTTGCCAAAAGAGCCTGTGCCACCGGTTATGAGAAGGGTTTTGTTATTAAACATCATATATCCTGTATGTTTCATCGTCAACGATTGCAAAAGCTACTACAAATAAGAAACAATGGCAATGCAATACTTTTTGCATATCTGTCTATATTTTAAGACGATCAGAGGTTTTTATAGGTAAAGCTCGCTAAAATTTTTTATGTTGCTCCCAAGCCCAAGCTGTTTGTAAAATCTCCTCAATAGTTTGATATTGAGGATGCCAGCCAAGAATTTCTCGTGCCTTGTCGTTATTTGCAAATAGTCTTGATGGGTCGCCTGCTCTGCGTTTTGCGTATTGCACAGGGCATTTTTTACCACTGACTTTTTCAGCCGCTTGGATAATTTCTTTTACTGAAGTTCCCTTGCTTGTGCCAAGATTCAAACAACCGCTATATGTATCAAGCTTTTCCAAAGCCAATCTATGCGCACTTGCTAAATCTTCCACATGAATATAGTCGCGAATGCACGTACCATCCGGAGTATCGTAGTCTGTACCAAAAATGCTTATATGCGGAATGTCACCCTTTATTGCTTGTAAAACTAGGGGAATAAGGTGTGTTTCCGGATTGTGGCTTTCGCCTATACTGGCATCACTTGCAGCCCCTGCGGCATTGAAATAACGCAAAGAAATATATTTTAATCCATAAGCCAAGTTATAATCTTCAAAAATATTTTCAATCATTAACTTGGTTTTACCATAGGGATTAATTGGATTTTGCGGATGTTTTTCATCCATGGGCATGTACTGAGGCTCGCCATATGTAGCGCATGTGCTTGAAAAGATAATCTTCTTAACGCCATGCTCCAGCATAACATCAAGCAAATTAATAGTGCCGACAACATTATTCTGATAATATTTTTGAGGGTTTTCAACACTTTCACCAACATATGCAAAGGCAGCAAAGTGAAAAACGGCATCAAAACTGTATTGCTTAAACACAGAACGCAAACTTTCTGCATCCATGAT
>CAYJHU010000391.1:0-1521 GCA_964369655.1 uncultured Desulfovibrionaceae bacterium
TTGTGCTTGGTATTGTAGGGCTCACCATGGTTGCTTCCACCCTTGCCACAAAGGGTTTGACTGAGGTCACTGATGTACAGATGTTGGAACTTGCTAGAAAGCAAGCATCTGAAATGGACAATATAATGAAAAACACGCAGGTGCTTGTGCAAACTGTAGCTGAAAATAGCGGTTTAAAACAGTTTGCGGCCTTGTCCAATGCGCAAGAATCACCTGAGTTTACCACATTTCAAGAAACAGTTAATAAATTGTTAGGCGATATTGTATCAAAATACGATGCTATTTCTGTGGCGCTTGTTATTGGAAAAGACGGTAAATCCATTGCCCATGCAAATCCTGACAGAATTGGGCTTGATTTAAGTTCTTATCCTGCATTTCAGGATGCATTGAAGGGCAAGGATGCCGCAACCACGCAAAAATCCCGCCAAACCGGTAAAATGAGCGCCTTATACGCTACACCCATTAAGAACAACGCTCAAGTGGACGCTGTTTTGATGTTCATTGTAGATTTAACCTCTATCTCAAAAGAAACCATTAATGATGTGAAGGTTCTGCCTTCAACCAATTTGTTTGTTATTGATCCTGACGGTATTTTGCTCATGGATGTAAAATATAATGAGCTGGCGGGCGAAGATCAACATCAGTATGCATTTACCAAACCGATGTTGTCAGAGCGTACAGGTATTACACGCTATGTGTGGAAAGATACTGATAAAGTTGTTCATTTTGCAGAACTCCCTGAAACTAAATGGATTGTGGGCATTTCTTCCAATGAACAAGATTTTTTTGCAGCGGCTGATGACGTAACTTTTGCATTAATCATAGCAGGAATTTTTATTGTTCTTGTGGTGGCACTTATTGTGTATTTTGTGATTAAAAAAGTTGTGATTGCTGTTTCCAACAGTGCCGACATCGCTTCCTATGTAGCGCAAGGAAACCTCACTCTTACCGCTGAACAAGACAGTCAATTGCAAAATGCTGTACAGCGAGGCGATGAAATTTCTACTTTGGCAGGGGCCTTAAATACCATGATACAAAACTTGTCTAAAATGGTTTTTGAGTCCGAAGAAAAAAGCAAGGAAGCAAAAGTTGCGGCAGATAAGGCAGAAATTGCTTCGCAAGAGGCTGCAAAGTCTGCTCAAGAAGCCGATGAAAAAAGAGAAAGCATTCTTCAGGCCGTGGTACAGCTTGAAGGCATTGTAAGCAATATTGCTGCGGCTTCAGATCAGCTTTCCATGCAAATTGAACTTTCTACCACTGGAGCCGAAGAGCAATCTGCGCGCATGACCGAAACAGCAACAGCCATGGACGAAATGAACAGCACCGTGCTTGAGGTGGCCAGAAATTCGGGTAGCAGTGCTGAGCTTGCAAGCAATACTAGGGAAAAAGCCATTGAAGGTGCTGATATCACAAATAAATGCCAAGCATCCATGACTTTGGTTAAGGATGAGTCTTTGAAATTGCGCCAAAATATGAGCGAACTTGCAAGCCATGCCCAATCCATCAATGCTATTATGAGCG
>CAYJHU010000392.1:0-1502 GCA_964369655.1 uncultured Desulfovibrionaceae bacterium
TTCCAAAGGGGATTATCCCCTTTGGCGGGGTGAAGGGGCAGCGCCCCTTCCCTCCCTCCTTCGCCTTTCCTCTAAGAAATCAATCAAAGCTTCCTAGCTCACTTTTTGTAAATTTATTTTGACAATACCTCCCACACAATGTATACAATTTTTACTTTATACATATCATAATAAGGAAATTAGTGAAATGATTGACATTACAATGGGTTTTGATGGAAACTTTGGCGAATACGGGGGGCAATTTGTCCCTGAGGCTCTCAAAGAAGCCTTAAATGAAGTGGGAAAGGCTTTTTTGCAGTATAAGGACGATGCTACTTTTATTGCTGAACGCAAACACTATATGCAAAATTACCAAGGGCGCGAAACGCCTGTTTTTTATTGTGAACAATTAAGCAAAAAGTGTAATGGTGCGCAAATTTGGCTTAAGCGAGAAGATTTAAACCATCTTGGCGCGCACAAGGTAAATAATACTGTGGGGCAGATTTTACTTGCCAAACGCATGGGCAAAAAGCGCATCATCGCCGAAACAGGCGCAGGTCAGCATGGCGTTGCCACCGCTGCCACCGCGGCGCTTATGGGCATGGAATGCGTCATTTACATGGGCAAAAAGGATATTGAGCGCCAAAAGCTTAATGTTTTCCGTATGGAAATGATGGGCGCAAAAGTGGTAGCAGCTACCAAGGGCTACCAAGGCCTCAAGGACGCAGTGGACATGGCCATTGAAGACCTTGTGCAAAATATGCACAGCACCTTCTACCTACTTGGCTCTGCCGTTGGCCCTTACCCCTACCCTGCCATGGTGGGATATTTTCAATCCGTAGTCAGTGAAGAATCTCGCCAGCAAATGCTTGCGCAAATTGGTAAATTACCGGATGCAGTACTGGCTTGCGTTGGCGGCGGTTCCAATGCCGTTGGCGCTTTTATGCATTATCTAAATGATGCTGAGGTGCGCATTATCGCCACTGAGCCAGGCGGACGCGGCAATGGCTATGGCCAGCACGCAGCCTCCCTTTGCCTTGGCAAGCCGGCCGTCATTCATGGCTATAAATCCTATGTACTTTGCAATGAAGAAGGCGAGCCGGACGAAGTGCACTCTGTTTCTGCAGGGCTTGACTACCCAGGGGTTAGTCCTTTTCTTGCTCACCTTAAAGATATTGGCCGCATAGAATGCCAAAGCGTCACAGACAAGGAGGCTCTTGATGCTTTCTTTATGCTTGCTCAATCCGAAGGCATTTTGCCGGCGCTTGAATCTGCCCACGCCGTAGCCGCAGCCATGCGTCTTGCACCAAGTTTAAGTAAAGATGCCGTGCTCTTAGTCAACCTTTCAGGACGCGGCGACAAAGACGTAGCTCAAGTTGAAGCCATGGTCGCCAAGGGCGAATACATCCCTCAAAAATAATAAAAAATAGAATTGGTGCTGGGAGGGAAAACCTCCCAACATCTTAGGTTAATGACAAACCCCACTATGTGGTGTTTGCGCCGCTATTGTCAGCAAAGCTGCC
>CAYJHU010000393.1:0-1468 GCA_964369655.1 uncultured Desulfovibrionaceae bacterium
CTTTGCGGGCGGATCTATACAAACATCAATTATTTAGCCGACCAAAGAGCGCGTCCTTTTTTGAGGGTAATGCGCCCAAGTGGCAAGAGTTCTCCTTGTGTGCTGTAGTAAAGTCCTGTTTCACGTCCTTCTAAGCCGGTTTGGCGGCTTTGCCCTTGGAGGAGGGCGCGAATGTCAGCAATATTTTCAAGGATAAGTCCTTCTGATTGCGCTCTTTGTGCATCATCGGTGAGGAGCAAGCGGCAACGCGGTGCAAGGCGTATGTTGTCGCCTGAGAACTTGCCAAGGGCGGAGGCTTGCCACTGTAGCTGCGAGGAGAGAGCGGTAAAGGCAGCTTGGGGGATAAAACGTGCGGTCTCGCCAAAAAGAACTATTTTTCCAGGGGGTAAAAGCTCAATGTCAGTGCATGGGGATGCGAGCAGTGAGGGAGCAAGTCCTTCAAAGGATATGGGCTCATGCGCGCAGGCGGTGGTATTTAGCTGAGGTTTACGGAATTTTGCAATATAAAAACCTTGCGCTTTGCTTTGCTCTCCATCAACGCGCAAAGTGTTTTCTGCAAGCTCGGTGAGCGGATCTTGCCATACAAAGCCATTAAAGGGGGCAAGGGGGACGAGCTCAAATCCCACTTCTTCGAGGGCAAAGCGTACTTGGTCTTCATTTTCCTGTATGTTGGTGGTGCAGGTGGAATACACCACTTGTCCGCCGGGGCGCAAGAGTTCGTAAGCTTTGCGCAGGAGTTTTTGTTGTATGGTGATGAGGGGCTTTACTTTATCGCCTTGCCATAGCGTAAGTACCTTGGGATTTTTTTCCACCGTGCCCCAGCCGGAGCAGGGCGGGTCAAGCTGAATATAGTCCCAGCTTTCTGGCATAAGGGGAAGTAATTCGCCGGCATAAGAACATGTGCTTACTTGTAATAAGCTTAAGCTTTGCATATTGGCGCGCAAGGTGGCAAGGCGAGGTTTTGATGGTTCATTGCCAAGCACAAAGCCTGTGTTCCCAAGAAGTTGCGCCAAGAAGCCTGTTTTACTGCCGGGGCTTGCGCACATATCTAAAACTGCCTTTCCTTCGCAAGGGGCAGTATCAACCAAAGCCAAAGGCGGTAGCATGGAGGAGCGATCTTGAATATAGAGTAGACCAAAAAAAGCGGCGAGGCTAGCACCAAGCGGTTTTGGTTCATGCGTAAGGATGCGGCACCAAGGAGAAAAAGCCTCCGGCATAAAGTCATAACCTTCTGCTTTAAGCAGAGCTTCCACAAGATTGATATGTTTTGGCTTACAGAGCAAGCGAAAAGAGCGCGACATAAATTACCTCAAAATTTTTTTGCAGGCTATGAAATCTTTGAGGTAATTGCAACACATTCCGATGAGGGGTAAATTTTTATGACCAAGGCAAAATGAGACCTCTGCGCAATTTATTGCGCAGGGTCTCGTGGAGCATTGGCGCTAGCCAATGCGACCAAAAATCAAGA
>CAYJHU010000394.1:0-1459 GCA_964369655.1 uncultured Desulfovibrionaceae bacterium
TTCTTATATTTCAATGCTTAATAGGGTGTTCGTGATGAAATAAGACAAGCAATAAAAAATCCTTCTCTTGACAAAAGAGCCCTTGCGATTTATCTAGAAAACAGAGAGGAAAAGTGCTTGTGACACTCTCCCTCTCCTAGGGGCAACCCTTCACCATAAAATGAGTATGGTTGATTTTTACCGCCGCTCTTAGTTGCAGCTAAGAGCGGCAAACTTATTTACGGCATACGCCGTGCAATAAGAACCACCAGAATGCCAGCAACTATTTCTAGTGCAAACTCTAGCAGGATTTCCACCATAGGCATCACCCCCTTTTGAAGGGAGGATTTTGCCCTTGGGTAGTTCTTACAGAAAATTATCAGCGGCGGCAAATATTTTTTTCATGGTATGCAACTTAACTGTCGTTTATTATTACTTATTTCATGTAGTCCAACCACGTCCAGCAAAGTTTTTTTCATTTATGGGTATTTTTATGGGTATATCAAAAAAGATTTTATAAAAAGTAAAATTATTTCAAATCATTATTGGGGCAAAACAAATCCCCTAGGGGACGCCAAAAGAAAACACAATGGACATTAAGGTTGATAAAATCTTAATGTCCTTTTTCTTTGCTTTTGTACGGCTACGCCCGCGCTAATAAGTATCTATTGAAAGATAATATTCCCCATATTTGACAAGCTTATATTGTATATTGTATTTTAATCCTAGTTATACATCAAAATACATAAATCCATCTATACAAGAGAGTAATGCCCGTGCGAATCATTTTACGCCATACACATGTCTTCTTACTTTGATGTAAGAGCTTATTTGGACATTTTTTTGTAATGAACTATAACATATGACATTATAAATCGAGGAATATATGCAAACCCAAAATGCCATTGGCAATCTCATCAAGCGTTACAAGGCCGTGCTTAGAAAATGCAATATCTTAAACACTTTTGGTTCACTTATGCTAGCATCAGGGCTTTTATTAAGTCCCATGCTTGTGGAGGAGGCCAAGGCTAAAACCAATAATACCACCATTACAACAGGTGGCTTTGTTGCCTCTCCCGGTGATTCTACCCTTATAAATAATGGAAATATTTTGGGTGGGTATTATTTTACTGAAATTTATGCAAATGATTCCTTAGTCGGTATGTATGGTAGTCACACTACTGGCAATATAGATTATTTCTTCACAAATACGGGAACTATTGACATTAGCAATATAAGCTCCGTAACAAGCGGTGCCTACGCCGCCGCCAACGCCTACGGTATGTATGCTGATGGTCAAGGTAATCACAGGCTAACAAATTATGGTGATATTATTGTTAGAGCTGAAGGCGGAAAAGCTGATTCTAATGTCGCCTACGCCGCCGCCAACGCCTACGGTATGTATGCTGATGGTCAAGGTAATCACAGGCTAACAAATTATGGTGATATTATTGTTAGAGCTGAAGGCGGAAAAGCTGAT
>CAYJHU010000395.1:0-1447 GCA_964369655.1 uncultured Desulfovibrionaceae bacterium
GAAATGATGTGGTTGCTTGAGCCCATGATGTGGCCTTTTTCCGTAATATTTACACCTTTTTGGGTGTCTGTCATCGCCGGTGGCCTTGCGGCAGCATTTTTTGCCCTACTCATTGGCTTGCCGGTATTGCGCCTTGGGGATGACTATCTTGGCATTGCGACCCTTGGCTTTGCCGAAATTATCCGCGTCTTAATTGTTAATGCCACGCCCATCACCAACGGCTCACTTGGCATCAAAGGTATTCCGGGGCATGCCGATTTGCTCTCTTGCTTTATCTGGCTCCTCATTACACTTGTCTTTATTGTTCGCCTTGTAAATAGCAATTATGGCAATGTATTTAAGTGCATACGCGACAATGAAATTGCCGCAAAAGTTATGGGAATTAATGTCTTTTACTACAAGGTCTTATCCTTTTGCATTGGCGCTTTCTTTGCCGGCGTGGGGGGGGCTTTACTCGGAAGTCACCTTTCTACCATTGACCCCAAAATGTTCAACTTTCTCCTAACATTCAACGTACTTATGTTTGTGGTTGCCGGCGGACTCGGTTCCATTACCGGTTCACTCCTTGGAGCGGCCATCATCACCATGTCACTAGAATGGATGCGTATTTTAGAAGAACCCATGAACTTGGGCTTTATAGAAATTCCCGGCATTCCCGGTATGCGTATGGTTATTTTCTCGCTTTTCCTCTTAGCAATCATTCTCTTCCGCCGCGAAGGCATCATGGGCATGCGTGAAATAACATGGAATAGCCTCTTTTCATTTTGGAGAAAAAAATGAGCATGCCCTTTACCAAAGTAGAACCCGGTAAGGCTTTACTTGCCGTAGAAAACATTACCATGCGCTTTGGCGGAGTTGTTGCTGTCAATGACTTAAGCATGTCCATCCCCACTGGGAGCATCGTAGGTCTAATCGGCCCCAACGGCGCCGGTAAAACTACGGCCTTCAACGTAATTAGTGGCTTTTATACTCCACAAGAAGGACGAGTCACCTTTAACGGAAAAAAAATCACCGGCAAGGAACCGCATCGAGTATGCAAAGCCGGCATGGCCCGTACCTTCCAAAATATTCGTTTATCACAGCATCTTACCGCCATTGAAAATGTTATGGTTGGGTGCCATGTGCGTCGTAAATGCCCTTGGTGGATGGCGCCCCTTGCTCTACCCATGTTTAATAAGGAAGAAGAGCACATTCGCCAAAAAGCCATGAGCTATATTGAAAAGCTTGAGCTTACCGCCTATGCCAACGAAAAAGCTCATTCCTTGCCCTATGGTGCGCAACGACGACTTGAAATTGCGCGCGCGCTAGCCACGGAGCCACGCTTTCTTTTATTAGATGAGCCGGCCGCCGGTATGAACCCACAAGAAAGCATTGAACTCATGCATTTTATTGGGCATATTCGTGAAGAATTTGACCTGACCATCCTGCTCATTGAGCACGATATGAA
>CAYJHU010000396.1:0-1442 GCA_964369655.1 uncultured Desulfovibrionaceae bacterium
GGAACTTTTTGAAAAAAGTTCCCTCCCCCAAACCCCCGCCCTCAAAAACTTTTCATTGCGACAGTACCCTACTGTTTAAGTGCAATTTCTGCGCTACAAAAATCAAGATAATATAAGGCCTCTGCGTAATTCCTAAAATTGACAAAATACATGGATTGCTTCGCTGCGCTCGCAATGATTTTTGCTATAATATCAAGTCATTGCGAGGAGCGAAACGACGAAGCAATCCATGCCTTTTTGAATTGTGCAGACATCTTAATATGTGCGAGAATTTTCGTGCTTGCTACCCCAAAGGTAGGCTTTTGGAAATACGCGAAGCGGATTTGCAAAAGGTATGGGGTGCTGGTTTTTGAGCGATTTTGAGCGGCTTGTAAGGTTTTTTCTACTCGCGAGGAAGAAAATATTTTGTAAATTTTAACGAACTCAAGTTCGTGAATTTGCAAAATGCTTTCTGACGAAGCGAGCAGGAAAAAGATGAAGACGCCAACAGCGCCCAAAAGTACTACACAGAACAACAGCTAAAGCTTAAGAACAAATCTAATACTTAGAAAAAAAATTACAAAAAACTAAAAATAATTGTTGACCAAGGCAGCATGCATGTGTATGTTCCCTTTTGCCCTTTCTGTAAGGGCGTATCCCTGGACGGCAGGGAAGGGTGGATTGAGTCCATCCTGCTGTGTTTAACGAAAGCAATTTTGTTAAAATTGACAAGTACAGGCGTTACCAAATGCCGAGCTAGTCAGCCGTTCCAGCCCAAGTGCGGAGCCTCATGATGAATTGCATAGCAGATCATTATGACCCAGGGCTGTAAGGTGGGGGAAGAATTCCCCGTTTGGTGACCTTGTGCGCTACCTCTCTTCTGTGATTATTCACAGCTGGGCAGGCTACGCAATGGGTATATTGTTAAGGATATTGCGTGGCATCTGCCAAAATACTCCGCAACAATTAAGCGCAACTAGCGCACCCACAAAGCACCAAACCCTATGTGCCAATAGGTAGCGTAAGGCTTTTAGTCTTACAACTAAAGGTAATAATCCTTTAGAGATATGTGAAGGAACCCTTAAGATGTTTAAGGCAATATGTTCCAAAATGGAGTAGGCAAATGACAACAGTTAGCAGCGATCGCATTCGTATCAAGCTCAAAGCATACGATTATCGCATCCTTGATAAGGCTGTGGCAGAAATCGTAGATACGGCGCGCAACACGGGTGCCGGAGTGGCAGGGCCAATCCCCCTTCCCACCAACATTCACAAGTACACCGTGAACCGTTCTGTGCACGTGGACAAAAAGTCCCGCGAGCAATTTGAAATGCGTATCCACAAGCGGCTTATGGACATTCTCGAACCCACGCAACAAACCGTTGATGCGCTCGGTAAGCTTAGCTTACCTGCAGGCGTGGACGTAGAAATCAAGCTCTAGCGGAGAAGCAATCATGGCTGAG
>CAYJHU010000397.1:0-1434 GCA_964369655.1 uncultured Desulfovibrionaceae bacterium
CTTCTTCTTTTGATTCCTTAGCCTGACCTAAAACAATGTTTTCTACTGTAAGCATGTAATTTTCCTCGTGTTATATTTTATAAACAATTCCATCTTCCATCTTAAGCTCTGCCAAAAGAACATCATATTCCGGCGCGTTTAAGAAATTGCTAATGAGTACCAAGTGCGCGGTGGCATTGGCCTGAGCTGCGCGCTCACCAAGTTGCTTATGTGTTACCACAATATCGGCATCTGCAGGGATTTCACTGACGGGCGAGTGTTTTACTTCAACACCTTCAAATCCTGCGGTGCTCAGCTTTTTACGCAATTTTGTGGCGCCCATGGCAGAGCTACCCATGCCCGCATCGCATGCAAAAATAATTTTTTTGATGATGCGCTTGGTATTTGCTGCACTTTCAGCGGCCGGCTGACTTGGAGCACTTTCAGAAGCTGTGCCCTTGGCAGAGGCTTTCATATCCTGCATTTTTGCAGCGGCTTCTGCCATAGAATCTTCGCCTTCTTCGCTGTCCTTGGCAAAAGTTTTAAGCAAAATCACGGATAAA
The DNA here is from genome assembly GCA_964369655.1 of uncultured Desulfovibrionaceae bacterium. Lineage (GTDB taxonomy): Bacteria > Desulfobacterota > Desulfovibrionia > Desulfovibrionales > Desulfovibrionaceae > CAYJAD01. The sequence continues at coordinate 543 of CAYJHU010000397.1, forward strand.
GCAAAGGTTACCACCGCAGACAAAGTAATGCCCGACACGTTGGCTACGTAAGAGCCTGCAGGCGTCATCAATAATTCTGCAAAGATACTTCCCGGAGCCGCTGGCCCTGTGAGGCCGCCGCCTAATGCACTGATGGTGAAAACACCCACTGAACCGCCAGCAATTAGGGCTATAATAAGAATGGGATTCATCAATACGAAGGGGAAATAAATTTCGTGGATACCGCCAAAGAAGTGAATAATAGCAGCACCGGGAGCACTGCTTTTGGCAGTCCCTTTTCCTACGAGCATATAAGCTAAGAGTAAACCTAAGCCGGGGCCAGGGTTAGACTCGATCATGAAGAAGATGGATTTACCAAACTCGGTTACTTGCTCAGCACCAAGCGGGGTAAAGACCCCGTGATTAATGGCATTATTAAGGAAGAGTACCTTGGCGGGCTCAACTAAAATGGATGTTAAAGGTAGTAGGCCGTGGTTTACGAGGAAACTTACGCCTGCACCTAGGCCGCTGGTGCCGGCCTCAACCATTGGTCCAATGGCATAAAAGGCTAAAATAGCAAGAAGAGATCCTAAAATACCTGAAGAAAAGTTATTTACAAGCATTTCAAAACCGGCAGGAATTTTTCCTTCAACGGCTCTATCAAAGGTTCGAATAACCCAGCCACCAAGCGGCCCCACAATCATGGCACCAAGGAGCATGGGGGTGGACGGTGCACCCATAATTACCCCAAAAGTAGCCACAGCGCCCACGACACCGCCGCGAACATCATGCAGAGCCTTACCACCGGCAAAGCCAATAAGGATTGGCAATAAGTAGGTAAGCATGGGGCCCACAAGGGCAGCAAGTTCTTTGTTGGGAATCCAGCCCACAGGGATAAAAAGTGCTGTAATAA
>CAYJHU010000398.1:0-1428 GCA_964369655.1 uncultured Desulfovibrionaceae bacterium
ATGACACTTGGTCGTGCGTCCTGCACGACACAAATTAAAGCTAGCACCAAAAATAAATTTCAGTGCTAGCTTTAATTTACTCCACGTGAGCTACAAACTGCTCAAAAAGCATAAAGTGTGAGAAAAACGAGTCTCACGCTGCAGTGTTCGCTTTTAGGACAGTTTATTATAATATCTTGCGTAAAACGTCTAACACTCGCTCCACATTTTCCTTACGAGCCGTATGTCCCATAAGGCCAATACGCCATATTTTTCCGGCTAGAGGCCCTAAGCCTGAGCCTATTTCGATGGAAAATTCTTTAAGCAAGCGTGCCCTTATGACAGCTTCATCAAGGCCATCGGGAATTTTTACTGCATTGAGCATGGGCAAACGGTATTCAGGCTGTACCAGCATGTCAAAACCCAGTTCGCCTAGGCCCTTTACCAAGAGTTTATGCATTTGTTGATGGCGCGCATATACAGCATCAAGCCCTTCGTCCATAACAGTTTTTAAAGCTGCGTAGAGGGCATATTCCATATTTACTGGCGCTGTGTGGTGATAGGTACGAGTACTTCCTTCCCAATACGAAGCTAGCAAGGAAAGATCAAGATACCAATTGGGCACCTTAGTTTTACGTTCTTTCAGCTTCGCAAGAGCTTTTTCAGAAAAGCTTACGGGCGCAAGACCAGGAGGGCAAGATAAGCATTTTTGCGTTCCCGAATAGGCTGCATCTACACACCAATCATCAAGGCGCACTGGTATGCCCCCAAGACTTGTTACGCAATCCAAAATAAAGAGTGCCCCGTGATCACGTACCAATTGCCCGATGGCCGCTGCATCAGAGCGCACACCGGTGGAAGTTTCGGCATGTACAAGCCCTACCAAGTCATATTGTCCACTTTCCAGTTTAATTTTGACAGCCTCAGGCAAGATAGGCTCGCCCCAAGGCGCATCAAGCACATCTACTGTGGCTCCAAGACGGCCTGCAACATCTTGCATTCTGGTGCCAAACACACCGTTGGTGAGAATGAGCACTCTATCGCCCTGTTCAATGAGGTTTACAAATACTGTTTCCATACCAGCAGAACCTGTCCCCGACATGGGCAATGTAAGGGGATTCTCAGTAGTAAATATGTGACGCAATTGAGATTTAATGGCGTCCATAATTTCTACAAAATAAGGGTCAAGATGTCCTATGGTGGGTTTTGCTAAAGCTGTATAAACAGACTCTGCCACACATGAAGGGCCAGGCCCCATAAGCAATGTGGGTTTTATACCATCAAGTAAGTTTTTCATTGATGTCACTCCTAACATGTTGAAAATAAATGACTGTAGTAGCATTTGCTTAAAGACGTAGCTACACAGCAAAATACCCAAGATAAGGTAAAACACTTTTGTAGCGAATGCAAATGATACCTGATGACCATGAATCTTATATATTCTAACTC
>CAYJHU010000399.1:0-1425 GCA_964369655.1 uncultured Desulfovibrionaceae bacterium
TGTTCTTTTTGGTCAATGCATGCTTGAGACCGGGATCGCTTTTGATATTCCTACCTTGCTCGTGGACGATGAGATTATTGATTATGTATTACGCATGTTGGGTGGCTTCAAGGTTGACGCCGAAACCCTTTCCGTAGATCTTATCAATAATGTCGGTCCATTTGGTACCTACCTTGCCGAAGAAGATACCTTCAACCGCATGGGTGAGCTTAGTAACTATAACCTCATGAATCGTAAAAATTACGATATGTGGGTTGCTGACGGTAAGCCAGAATTATATGACCTTGCACATGCACGTGCACTCAATATTCTTGAAAACCATAAGCAAAAGAACCCTCTCAGCGACGCACAAGTAAAAGCTATTCGTCAAATCCTTATGGATGCAGAAGCTGAACTTGGCGTAGATAAGTTCTGGGTTGGAAAAGAAGACCAACGCTTTATCGACAACTTTATTCGTTAATAAGGTATCCTAATTTGTAAACTTCTCATCCATGCAGCAATGCTGATGAGAAGTTTACAAAACAAAGGAATTTCCGTTGTAAAAGCGCTCGAATGCTTGCATTTAACCAATAGCCATTAAGGAGGTCTTCATGGCTCAACGTTGGAAGCAAGCCGGTTACAAATCCAGTGGGGGTTTAAGCCTCAACATGTTTACGCAAGATGAAATGGATGCCATTCATCGAGCGTCCATGGAGGTTTTAGAACAAACTGGAGTCTTAATCGGCTGCCCTGAAGCCCGAAAGCTCTTAGTAGCTGCAGGTGCCAAGGAATTAGAAAATGATATCATCAGTTTTCCACAATGGATGATTGAAGAAGCGGTGACCTTAGCGCCGGAAACCATCACCTTAAAAGGCCGCAATCCTGAAAGAGATGTGGTTTTAGATGGTTCACGCGTGGTCTTTACAAATTTTGGTGAAGCGGTTTACTTAATCGATCCAGATTCTGGCGAAGTACGCAACACCACCAAACAAGACGTAGCCAACTTAACTCGCGTAGTGGATGCACTAGATGTTATCCCCGTATGCGAAAGAATGGCCGGCGCACAAGACTATCCTGAAGCTGTAGCAGAAATTCATAACTATGAAGCCTTGTTACTCAACACAGATAAACACGTCTTTACAGGTGGCGGCAACGGTCGCTTAACCCAATACATGATAGATATGGCCAAAGCAGCCGTAGGTGAAGAAAACTTTGCCGAAAGATGCCCAGTAACTTTTAATACCTGCCCCATCAGCCCCTTGAAGCTGACCGCAGACGTATGCGAAGTTATCATGGGTTCTGCTAGCAATGGCGCCACCGTCAACGTGCTCTCCATGGGCATGGCTGGCGGATCTACCCCAGTACATTTAGCCGGCGCTCTTGTGGTACATAACTGCGAAGCCTTGGCCGGACTTGTACTTGATCAAACCACAAAAAAAGACGGAA
>CAYJHU010000400.1:0-1423 GCA_964369655.1 uncultured Desulfovibrionaceae bacterium
CTAGCGTTTATGCTCCATGAGACCCTGCATAATGAATTATGCAGAGGTCTCAAATTTTACCTTGTTTAATAGTATGTTAAGGGCTAAATGTCTTACAAATAAATACATTACCCATATGTATTTTTTTGAGTTGCAGAAATTTTTTCTTAATTGTCTATTTTTTCAGAACAAAAAATATCACTCTTTTATTGACAAAAGCTCTTGAGCCAAGTAGATTCAAATCACGCTGAAAAAGCGTGTGGTCGTTTTCCCAAAATGACCCTTCAAAAACAAGTGTGTCTTTAAATACCGCACTTGAGGGCTATACAGCCTGGGGCAATGCCCCGTTGCTTGGTTTTCTTCCTATTTATACCAGGCACCTATATTTCCATTTCATATAGCGAGCTTTTTGCTCGCCTTTACCGTTTTGGCGTATACTCTGAACGTGTTTAGTACGTTTATGCCTAACTTTTAAAAAGGAAATTATCATGGCCGATATTCAATTACAAAAGCCTCAAGCAGGACAAAATGTTACCATCACCCCAAACGAAAACGATCGTTTGCAATTAAAGTTTGAAACCGGTGACGCAACCTTAACGCGCGATGGCGACAATTTGGTCTTTACATTTGGCGGTGCAGCCGAAGGCGAAGCTGCAACTCCTGCTACAGAAGCAAGCAAGTCTTCTGTTACTTTGACTGACTTTTATAAATCTTATAATGCTGAAAACATGCCTACCTTCCTTATTGGTGAAGGTGATGAACAAGCCGAAGTTGGCGGCGAGCAATTCTTCGCCGGCATGGCAGAAGACCTTATGCCTGCGGCCGGTCCCGGCGCTGGCGCCGGCGCCCAAGGCGGCGGTACCATCGTAAGCTTTGCAAGTGGCTCTCTTCTTGGCGGTATTGATCGCCTTGACGGTCTTGACCAAACTCGTGAAGCAACAACCTTTTTAGCAGACCTTCCTGAAGGCGCTGACACAGTAAACCTTGCTCCGGTTATTAACAGCATTACCTTTGACGACCCACCAGTTGACTTAGACGACGACGGAATTATCGACGTTACCGGTTCCTATATTATTGAAGCAGGCGATGGCCGTAATACTGCCGGCGTTGAAACACCTAACTCACCTAACCAAGACTATGCTGGTAAACTTACTGCCACCGGTCAAGTTAACGCCACCGACCCAGAGGGCGACCCTCTAATTTATGGTATTCTAAGTGGTAATACTATTCTTAGTAGTGTAGATGGTCAATTTGGCACAATGACTATGAATCCAACTAGCGGCGAATTCGAATACACAGCATATGGTGTGGGACACCCCAACTATGGCGCCATAAATGAGCTTAACCAAGGCCAAACTGTAACAGAAACCTTTACCATTACCGTTAGTGATGGCATAAACCCAGCTCGAACTGAACAAGTGACCGTTACTTTTGTTGGTACCAA
>CAYJHU010000401.1:0-1418 GCA_964369655.1 uncultured Desulfovibrionaceae bacterium
ATGGCGACGGCGACACAGCTACAGTAAAAGTTGAAGCTGAAGGTTATACCTTCAAGATCCTTGATAGCAGCGAGTTAGCATTAGAAACTCAAGACGCTGATCTTTTGGACGGCAAGGAAGTGATTGGTGGTGTTGATACAGATTCTGACTCTGGTCACCTCACCTTTACTGCCACTGCCGGCTTACAAACAGTTGTTATTGCGGGCGTTGAAGTTACCTTAAATGCTGATGGAACAGCTAGCCACGATCCTATTACTGGCGTTGCTGGTGACCTCACGGTAACAGGCTGGACTAAAAATGGCGATGACTACACCATTGAGTATGAGTTTACTCAAGATGAGGCTTTTGACCACGTTGGTAAAGATGGTAAGCCTGATGATTCCGTTGGAAATGAGGCTAATAAGTTTGAAGTAACAATTACTGATGGCAAAGGCGAAACCGCATCCGCAACCATTACCGGAAAGATTACCGATCATGAGATTGAATTATCTACAAAAGACACCAACTACAAAGAGGTCACCCGTGATGAACTTGTTGTTGAATGGGTAAAGCCAAACAATGGTGACATTGACTATGAACCAGGTGAGACTCTTACAGACGTAAAAGTATGGGAATATCCATCAGTAGAAAATGCTAGTGGAACAACTGGTGTGTCAGGTGATATGGACTTCGTTGCCGCTGACGACGGAACTGTTGCTATTGACTTTATTGCAGAAGGTATGAATGGAACAACTCCGTTCATTACTGTTGATGGTAAACCTGTTGGCATTAGTGATGTCACCGTGGGTACTGTAACAACCTACACTGCTGCATTTGGTGGAGAAACTTACTTCACACTCACCTATGATACTGCTAATAGCTCGTGGAGTTTTGAACAACTCAAGCCATTTGATACTGAAATCACCTTGAAGTTCACCGGCACTGACGGTGACGGCGATACTGATGTTCAATATGTAGTAGTTAAAGGCACAACTGACGGATTCCAAGAGCCATTAGATATCACTGATTCACTTATTGTTGATGAAAGTGGTTTAGGCATGGGTACAAAGTCTGCAACTGATGCTGAAAGTGACGAAGGTACAATCAATATTGATACTGAAGATGCCTTAGACAAGATTGATGTCATTATTAATGGTGTTACTCTTAGATTTGATGCTAACGGAGACCCAATCAGTCCTTCAGCTAGCATAGCAGTTGCTGGTGGCACACTTACAGACTTTAGCTTAACAACAAATGCCAATGGCGGTGTTGACTTTAACTACACCTATACTCTTGGTGCTGCTATTGAGCATGGCGCTGATAAGACAGCCACTGATGACATAAAAGACGATGCTTTTAGCTTTGGTGTCTCTGTTACAACAAGTGAAGGAACTCTCTCAACCAACGTTGGTGTTGACGTGAAAGACGATGCACCAGAG
>CAYJHU010000402.1:0-1410 GCA_964369655.1 uncultured Desulfovibrionaceae bacterium
TGTTAGCTACAATACTTTCAAGGCATTGTAGTGTAGTTTCCCATAAATTCCATGCCGGAATTATAATAGACACTTGTGCCATTTTCGCCTTTCCTTAATAAAAACTTTGTGTTTACCATACGTTTTATTGTTCCAAGATAGCCAATGAAAGGTATGTTTTTAGTATAAAAAAATCAAGTAGTTTATGTTTTTATAAAGATAAATCAGGAGAGTGACTCGTTATGTCCGATGATAAATTTAAAATTATTTTTATAAATTATGGGCCTTATGCCGGTTGTTGCGGTGTACACATTCACTTTCTAGCAAATACCTTTGTAGAACTTGGTTATGAATGTGCTGTTTTTTTGTTATATACTGATGGTGCTTCGGATTATTTTGGGAAGGTTAATTATCCAATTTATGCTTTTAACGATTTGGGTACACTCCCCATTGAATTTTTTGATAATTGTGTAATACATGCTTGGACAACACGCGAACTTGTTCGCCATCCTGTAAACATGTTGCGCAAGCGCGTTAAAGCTCCTTACATTATACACCTTGAAGATAATGAAGTGTTAATTACCGCTAAAACTCTTGGAGTTGATACCCTAGAGGAACAAAAGGCAATTGCAAAGAGCCAACCTGAGCTCCTGAAAAACTATGCAAATACACATCCAGCACACTTCATACCATTTATGAGTGCTTCTTCTGGTGTAACATGCATCATCAAAGAGCTTGAGGAATTTGTCCCAGATTCAGTGCCAAGAATGACATTCTGGCCAGCTTGTGAAGACATATTTTTTCAATTATCAACACAGCGAAATCTTGAGTTGCGTAGATCAATAGATATTTCTGATGATACATATGTTTTAGTTTATCCGGGCACTATTCATGATTTTAATGGAGAGTATTTTGTTGAACTTTTACTCGCTCTTGAAGAATTAAGTAAAGAAGGCTATTCTTTTAGAGTCATTCGAAGCGGCGTTGAAGATTATGCTTATGGTGATGATATTATAAAGCTTTATTTGAAATTTGTTGCTCTAATGGGAGAAGTGTCGCCTGCACAGTTACCAAGTCTGATAGCACTTGCTGATATTTTAGTACAACCTGGCGCCCCAAGAAGCTTTGATGACCATCGTTTCCCATCAAAAATTCCATTTTTTCTAGCAAGTGGCCGGCCTGTTATTTTGCCTGCTACCAATGTGGCAGAAAAACTACAGCACGGGCGAGATTGCTTCTTATTGAAAAAGGGAAATCATGAGGAGCTTGCAAAGTATATAAAGATGCTCATTGTTCACCCTGAACTTGCACAAAGTATTGGGGCGCAGGGTAGAGCGGCAGCACGATCTTTATTTAGTTGGAGCAAGAGTGCGTTATCATTGATACCTTTTTACAGAAATGCTTTGAGTCACAGTAAAAAATAATAAAAAA
>CAYJHU010000403.1:0-1400 GCA_964369655.1 uncultured Desulfovibrionaceae bacterium
TTCTAGTTTGAATTTTTTTCGATGCATGTTTTTATATATTTTTAAGGATTAACGCCCTTTTCAACTTGTTGAAAAGGGCGCACAAGGGTTTCCAAAGGGGTTTAACCCCTTTGGCGGTGGGTTTGGGAGGCAGAGCCTCCCAAATTAAAATACCGTGTCACTCCCACATCACTGCGCATTTTTTTATTGCCCTTTAAGCGGCTTCGACTTATGTAAACGCCATGAAAAATACATATGACGCCATAGCGCTTTTTTCCGGTGGGCTTGATAGCATCCTTGCTGTCAAAGTCATTGAGGAACAAGGCCTTAAAGTAAAATGTCTTCACTTTACGTCCCCATTTTTTGGCAAAGCTGCCATGCAAAAAAAATGGGAAAAACTCTATAACCTTGATATAACTTGCGTAGACATTGGGCAAGACTTTGTAGATATTTTGCGTAAGCGCCCTATTCATGGCTTTGGCAAACTACTCAACCCTTGCGTTGACTGTAAAATCTTACTTATGCAACATGCCAAACAGCATATGGAAGAATACGGCGCGCGCTTTATTATTTCCGGTGAAGTTTTAGGCCAGCGCCCCATGTCACAGCGCCGCGACACCCTGAACGTTATCCGCCGAGACAGCGGACTAAAAGACCTTCTCCTGCGCCCCCTCTCTGCAAAACTCATGGAGCCAACCACCGCAGAGCTTACGCAGCTCGTTGACAGAGAAAAACTCCATAAAATTTCCGGTCGCGGACGCAAAGACCAAATGAAGCTGGCAAAATATTATAACATCACAACCATCCCCACCCCCGCCGGTGGCTGTATGCTAGCTGAGCAAGAAAATGCCAGTCGTTACTGGATGGTGCTTACCCGCATACCAAATCCAAGCCCCGAAGATTTCACCCTCGCTCATACCGGTCGTCAATATTGGAGCGAAGGTGGAAACGGTGAACATTGGCTTAGCATTGGGCGCAATGCTGCCAGCAATGCCGCCCTGCAAGAGCTCATCCGCAACAATGACTATGTATTACGCATGCGCGACTTTGCCGGTCCACTTGCCGTGGGGCGCCATGTGCAAGAATGGAATCAAGCCACCCTTTATGATGCAGCTAGTTTTGTGGCTTCCTATGCCCCAAAGGCTGTCCAAGCCGCAGAAAACGGTGAAAACAACGGTGAAGTTGTGGTTATGATTCGCCAAGGGCATACAGGGCAGGAAACAGAATTTAGTGTACAGCCAAAGCGCGTCACTCCCTTATACTGGCATGAACCCTCATGGGAAGAAGCCCAAAAAGCTAAGAAAGAAGAAAATAGTCTTACATAAACACGACAATTTTAGGAAATATTGATTATTTTTTTGAGGGGGGAAGGGGAACTTTTGCCAAAGCCCAAAAGATTCCCCTTCCCCCCTCAAACTCCC
>CAYJHU010000404.1:0-1398 GCA_964369655.1 uncultured Desulfovibrionaceae bacterium
ATCGAGAGCAAAGCGGGTTTGGGGGAAACTTTTTTTCAAAAAAGTTTCCCCCAAATAAAAAATAATAACTCCTCTACTTAGGAATCTGAGCGCCGTACTCTGGCACTGCACCAAAAATCTTTAGAGCATCGGCATATGGATATTTATTGGCATACATGCTTGTGCTTGATTTTACAGATACTTCTTTATTTTGCCCCAGCATGGAACGAAGTTGATTTGCCGAAGAATTGGGGTCACCTGTGATTTCTTCCTTATAGGAAGCATTCAAAAAAGCCGCCACATAGGTTTGATTAAGAACCTTGGAGAGCGCGCTCATGTCTTGCGGCGCCACGTTACCTTGAATGCTTTCAAGCTCCACATCGCCAAAGTCGGCCACGTTTACAGGAAAGAGCGTACCCTCATAGGTAATAAGCAAATCACCTTTTTTATTTAACAAAAACATATTATTGTCTAAGTTTATCTTGCGCTTTGCGTCGTTGTGAGTTGTGTCCACTCCCGACCAAGAGTTGAGAGCGAAGATGTTGTTATGTATGGAATAATCCATTTGCGCACGCGCTCTAAAGCCAAAACCCATATCAGACATTTCCTTGGTGCGTGTCCAAGTGAACAGAACTGTGTTGTAGGCAAATTCAAGATGCCCACGCTGGGTGGGGCTGCCGCCGCGCATTTCTACAGCAAACAAACTGTTGGCTACAAAAACGCAATTTTTGATGATGGATTTTCCATCGGATTGGATGTTAATCCCCATGTTGTTGCCGTTTAAGAAAAGGCAATTTTGGATAAGTAAGTTACCCTTAAAACTACCGGCACTGGGGCCGGAAATAAGGGGCATTTTTGCATTTGGAATACTGGAATTACTGGATTTAAGCGGAGGATGTAAGAGCATGCCGCCAAGGCCTTCCACAAGCCCGTCACGTTGATGATAATTGTTGGATTCTCCTTTGTCGAAGAGCAAACCATCAATGATTACATTGCCTTGCTTTGCTTCTATGCGTAAAAGAGGATTGTTGCCACCGGATTTATTGGATTTATTGGTGGGTTGAACCTTGCTTTGATGAGCAAGTATGTCACGGGCCGAAAAGTCTTTGGCGTAACCACCTTCAAGGGTAAGCGCCTTGGTAAGCTTAATGTTACCTGCATTCATAAGTCCAAAATAATTGCCTTGTGCAATTTTGACAATATCGCCATCTTTAGCAGAATTAATGGCTTTTTGGATATTTTTAAAGGGGGTTTGCGGGCTTTTTCCGTCATTGTTGTTTTTGCCCACTTCGCTTGAAACATACCACACAGCGCCGTTGGCATTTGTTATGGAATCAGCCGCAAAAGCTGCAGAACACATAAGCATTAAAGCACATACGCTGGCACACATAATTTTCTTCATCTCAAACTCCTTTATTC
>CAYJHU010000405.1:0-1395 GCA_964369655.1 uncultured Desulfovibrionaceae bacterium
AAAGGGGATAATCCCCTTTGGAAACCTTAATGCATCTCATTTTCAACAAGTTGAAAATGAGATGTTTTACTCTTCCCACAGTCTGCTACCTTCCCCCTTGTGCGTCAGCACTGTAAGGGGGTGCGCTGAACTCGTGAAGCGCGGGGGTTCACTTCAGCTAGTTCCGTTTTTTTGCTTCCTTTCATGGGGTTATCCGCACATATCAAAAATCATTACAGTAGCAAAAAAACGGATGGGACCTTTTGATTTTCGTGATGAAATTTTAGGATTTTTTGCGCTGACAAGGAAAATGCCTTTTTGTAAATTTTAGCGACCTTAAGGTCGTGAATTTGCAAAAAGGCATTTGACGAAGTCAGAGCGAAAAAGATAAATTTTGTCACGAAAATTAAAAAATCTCCGCATTACCCCGCTTCCAAAAATTTCTCAGCACACACCAGCATCTCATCCTGCGCCGTGGGTGCAAACCATTGCATGCCCTGCACAGCTCGAAACCACGTAAACTGTCGCTTAGCATAGGCACGGGTATTTTTTTTCCACAATTCCAAAGCCGTTTCCAGCGCAAGCCCCTGCTGTAAATGAGCAAAAAGCTCAGCACAGCCTATGCCCGACCAGCCGGGAGCCTTACCATCTGCACAATGCAAAAGTGCCGCCCTCGCCTCTTCCAATGCTCCGGCAAAAAGCATCTGTTCAATTCGTTCATCCAATCGAGGACGCAAAGCATTAAGCTCCACATCAAGCCCAAGCATAAGCCCACGCACAAGGGGCACTCGCTCTACATTTTTATGCCACCAGCTAAAAGTCTTGCCCGTACCCTCAAAAACCTCAAGCGCACGCAATATTCTTTGCTTATCATGTGGATGAATCTTTGCGGCATATTCAGGATCAATCTCAGCCAGTTGCGCATGCATAGCACAAGTTCCAAGCTCAGCACATCGAGCTGTAAAATATGCAGAAATTTCGTTGGCAATGGCGGGAATCTCTGCCATGCCCTCAAGTAAAGCCTTAAAATACAGCCCCGTTCCTCCCACCAAGATAGGCAGTTTACCGCGCGCATGTATTTCATTTATGGCTACAAGAACTTTTTCAGCATAGCGCCCTGCCGACAGTTTTTCTGTCGTGGGCAAAAATCCATAAAGATGATGAGGACAAGCATTCAACTCTTCAGCACTTGGCTGCGCCGTAATTAGAGGAAAGTCCGCATAAACTTGACGCGAATCCACATTGACAATCTCACCATGAAGCCGATTGGCCAAAGCTATGCCCACTGCCGTCTTGCCTGTTCCCGTAGCACCGGCAAGGCACAAAACTTGTTTTTCCATGATAAACACCAAATTTTGAATGTGATTTTTGTGAAGATTCTATTTCTTAAAATATCTATAAGATAAATTATTTGTT
>CAYJHU010000406.1:0-1392 GCA_964369655.1 uncultured Desulfovibrionaceae bacterium
TTTATGAAATCTTTTTAGCTATATACATACCATAGCCATAATAAGATTGATACTCTTGATAGAGTGCAATTTCGTTTTCTAACTCCTGCACCAGGGCTTTGGCCTCATCACTCTGCCCTTGCGCCTGAAGAAATGGTTCAAAGTTCCCTCGCAACTCTTTATAGTAATTCTCTATCCAGCAATGAGATGGAAGCACAAAATATCCCTGAAGGGCATAACCTGCTTCTTCAAGAACATGAACCTTTTCTTGGGCAGTCGCCATTTCTGGGTAAGCATTATCCCAAAATTCTTGTATTTTTTGAGGACGAGAGGCAGTGAGCCACGTTATCTCTGAGGCAACCAATACGCCATTTTCTTTAAGAAAAGGACGCCAAGCCTTTACGCCGGCCGCAAAACCCATGGAATAAATAGCACCTTCAGACCAAAGTATGTCAAACTCTTCGCTTGTAAAGGGCAAATTCTCCATACCGGTACAGAGGCTGCTGATATGCTTTTCTACACCTTCCTTCTGGGCACGGTCCTGCAAGCTTTGTAAAAAATCTTCCAAAAAATCCACTGCCGTTATCTGCACATCGGCAATGGCTTGCAGGGGTAAAAGTTCATGTAGCAAAGTTAATGTACTAGAACCTGTTCCGCATCCTATATCAGCAATTTTTAAGGATAATTTTTTATCTTGCAAGGCTGTTTCGTTATAGCCGGCAAGGTTTAAGGCAAGCTTGGTTTCATTTTCTCCACCAGGGCCAAGACGCTGTAAATTTTTATAAAAATCAATAAGTAATTGCATTTTATTTCGTAGCCTCAGCAGCAAGCTTTTCCAAAAGTGCCTGCATTTTAATGATGATTGGATTATCTTTTGGCACTTGATGCTGTGCAAAAAGTTCAGCCAAGTTAGGATAGGTGAAAATTGCCTTTCCGTTTGCATCTTCGCTAATAAGAACTTTTAAGGGCAAATCCATGGCAATATCAGGAAATTTTTGCATAAGTTTTGTACCTACCACAGGATTTCCAAAGACGATAACCGTCGTTTGCGGCAAGGAAAGTTTAACATCCTTGGCATTTTTATAATGATTAAATTCTGCAAAAACAGTAAGTTTATGCTCTTTAAGAAAGGCCAGCGCTTTTTCGTGAACAGTTTCAAAATCATATTGTGATTGAACATGCACGTTTTTTGATACGGCATTTGCTAGGGCCTGCATAGGTAAACAAAAAGAGCTTAAGAGCACAACAAGGCAAGTAAAATGCATAATTTTTTTGAACATATACACTCCTTAATAGGTTTTTTATAAAATTTTTACCGCAAAAACTCATTAAAAAATGGAGTAAAAATTTACTCCACTGAGTGCTGACAAAGTCAGCACGATCCAAAAATCAAGAGTAGGCGCAATTTACTTG
>CAYJHU010000407.1:0-1391 GCA_964369655.1 uncultured Desulfovibrionaceae bacterium
CCCCTCAAACTCCCCCCATCCCCTCAAAACGCTTTTATTATTGAGGATTTCAGTAAATTGAAATTCTCAATCTACACGTAAGTTAAACAATTAATTAAATTTTGAGCGATACAGTATCGCAAATTTCATTTAATCAGCGTTTCCTTAATTTTAAAATCATCCAAAAGTTAATATAGAATGTTTTCAGTGTAGGCATTTGTAAAATATAATGGAATGCCTATTTCTCCCATACTTATGCCTATTCCTACAAAAACTTGCACGGGTACTCTATATTCATTATATTGAATTTTCAAATCTATTGTTATGGATGTAGCATATGTATGAAATGATTGAAACTATTAAGTCTTTGGATATAGCGCCAGACGAAGCCATAAAAACTCAAATCCCGGGAGTTACAATCTATAGAGGTATTAGTCTTGTAACTCGTCAGTCATTTGTTTATTCACCTACCATTTGTTTTTTACTTCAAGGTAAAAAGGTAATATCTTTAGGCGGTGTAGCATTTCCTTATGGCGCAAACAATTATCTTGTTGTTTCTGTATTTCTTCCCATGGATGTGGAAGTATTAGGGAGTCTTGAGGAGCCGGTCATTGGTGTTGTGGTAGATATCGAAATGGCAGTGCTTCATGAGCTTGTATCAATTATGGATTCTGCATGGAAATTCTCTGATATTTCGAATCAAATATACCCCAAAGCAGTACAGCCTGCACCTATGGACGATGCCATGAAAAACATACTTGATAGGATGGCGCGGTGTTTAAAATCTGATATGGAAGCACAAGCATTGGGCAGCGGACTTGTTCGAGAAATGATGTATCATGTGCTGTGTGGCCCGCAGTCATCTGCTTTGTATGCACTTGCAGATAAAACAAAACCTTTTGCTCGCATTGCACACATTCTTGAATCCATACAAACCAAGTACTCTGAAGATTTGGATATTGAGTCTTTAGCCAAAGAAGCTAACATGAGTGTGACAGCATTTCACCAAGCTTTCAAGCAAGTGACATCTGAGTCTCCCATGCAATATCTGAAAAAAATTAGATTAACTGAGGCAAAAAATTTGATTATAAGAGAAAGAGAAAAAGTTTATGCCGCAGCAAGTGCTGTAGGTTATAAATCTACGTCACAATTTAGCCGTGAATTTAAAAGATATTTTGGAAAATCTCCCTCTGAGTTTGCACAAGGTATTTGTTGTAAGTAATTGTATTTATGTTTGTTTATTTCGTATGCGTTCCATAAGCATAATGGCTATGCATACCAAATACTTGCGGTACATCTTTAAGAGCCTTGGCCATCGTAACTGTTTTTATACCTAAAGCATAAGCAGATTGCATGGCTTTAGGGTTATCTTGTGTTTTTCCAAGTGAGGATACATAGCCAGCAGAACTTAT
>CAYJHU010000408.1:0-1389 GCA_964369655.1 uncultured Desulfovibrionaceae bacterium
GCTGTGATTTTAACACTACTTTATAACGAGCTATATTTTCTGTCCAGCGTGAAAAGACCTTCGAGTTTATTAGCAATTACCTATGAAGAGGCAGGTCATTCATGCCCCTTCTGCTATGTTGGTTTTTACTTTAATCTTCCATGACGTCCTTAATGGCCTGCGCTACGGCGATAACTACTGGTATCCATGCGACTATGTTCATAAGTTCTCCTTATTTTAGTGTTAAAAGTGCGTGTTGCAGTAGGCCGAACATGGCCTGCGGCAATTGGTTCATATTTTCAAGGGTGGTGCTTTTATGTTCCGGTAAGATGTTTTGGATTTCACAAGGCGGGATGCCTATGCCATAGACTTCTATGCCGATTTTTTCTGCATAGTGTATGGCATGCAAGGCAGACTCTTGATGATCCGGCTCGCCGTCGGTGAGTAGCAGGAGCATCTTGCGCGGTTCTGGTTGTTGCAAGAGCTTTTGATAGACCCACCACAGGCTTTCGGTTAGTGGCGTGCAACCCCAAGCTTTCACAGCAAATTGTGTGTTCACCATTTGCCCATGTTGAAGCAAAGGAAACACTCCAGCGCTTTTGCCTGTAGTGATATGCGCCGGAAAGGTGGTCACGCCCACATTGATGCCCTTGGTGCTCCCCAGTGCAGAAGCCAGCGCAAAGCAGGTTTGCGTCGCTATATCAATGTTATTTGCCATGGAGCTTGAAGTATCGAACAGGATGTGCACGGCGGTGTTGGTGGCTTCTCGTTTTGTGTGCTTAAGGAATACTCTGCTATCTTGTACACTTAAACCATGCAGGCGATTGCTATTGATACGCCCGCGAGTAGCCGGCAAATAACGCTTCAAATCTTGGGCTTGCAATAATCCTTGCAGCCTTGCCTTAAGACTTGTGGAAATGCGTAATGCCTTGTGCATGGCAAAATCCTCAAGATGTGCAAGGTTTTTCTTACCAACTATTGCCACTTGTAGCTTTTGTTCAGCCTTGGTGGCTTTGTGTTTTTCAATGAATTTCTTTGATGCTTCTCCTATATTTTTAGGAAGTTGTGTGTCATCTGCTAAAAGCAAATCCTTTAAGGCTGTGCTGACATCTTTCAGATTTTCAGAATTGTCATCGTCAAATGCTCCAGCTTGTTGTTGTGCTTGCTTTGTATGTTCCTCTACTTGCTTGATATATTTATCAATACACGCCACGATTTTTCGTGCGTGCTCTATGGCCTCGGCAGTATTTTCGCATTGCTTTTTCACCTCCAATAAAAGAGCTCCCAGTTCCGTAAGGAGCTGAGGGCAGTGTTTGTTAATTATTTTTTCCAGTGCAAGAACTTGCGGTCGAAGCTTCTCCACATCCCACGCTCGTACTGAGAGCAAAAGCCATTCTGCAATTGCCTTGT
>CAYJHU010000409.1:0-1388 GCA_964369655.1 uncultured Desulfovibrionaceae bacterium
GAGCCTTACAGGCGCATAAGAAAAACCACCAGCTATGCTGGTGGATTCTTACTTTGAAGATGTGTTCTACACACGTTTTATTAATATATCTTTGCTTTATGGCAGGGTTGCATATGTATTGCCGGAACGCTCAATGCGAGCCTTGTAGCGCACAATACCACGACTTATGCCCTCAGCTAACGCTTCACGATAGCTGGCTGTTTTAAGCATCTTAGCTTCTTTTGCATGTGTGCAATAGCCAACTTCCACCAGCACCGCAGGCATGCTTGTTCCCATAAGTACATGGAAAGGCGCCGAGCGCGTGCCGCCACTCTTAGTAGTAAATCCCTTGCCGCGCACATAACCGATGGTGCTTCTTTGTATATCCGAAGCAAGATTAATGGATTCCTTGGTGCGCACATTAAGCAGCATATTTGTCAGCACATTTTGCAAATCCCCAAGCTTGCGATCGCTGGAAGCATTTTCGCGCATGGCCACATGCGATGCTCTGCTACTTTTTGAAAAATCCAAATAATATGTTTCGAAGCCTTGAATAGAAGCATCAGGAAAGGCATTCATATGTATGGACAAAAATATGTCCGCACCGGCAGAATTGGCATTTTTTGAGCGTCTGCTTAAGGTCAAAAAGGTATCGCTCGTACGGCTATAAATAACATTAAAGCCCTGTCTTTGCAGTATGCGCCCTACCCTTTTTCCAATATCCAGCACCACGTCGCGCTCAATGAGGCCATTGTGCGCCGTACCTTGATCCTTGCCCCCATGCCCAATGTCTATATATACAGTGCGAATATTAAGCCCAAGTTGTGCGGCCATATTTTCTAACTTGGCATTGCTCAGGCGAGTTTTTAATTCTGTAAGGCTAGGCTTTTGAGGCTTTGGCGCAATTTTTTGCACATTTTGCTTGGGCTTAGGCAAAGATGCCTTCTCAGCAACCTGTACAACAGGCTTAGGAGCTGCCTTAACAGTCGCCTTAGACTGAGCTTTTACTTGAGGAGCCGGATTTTTCAAGCGCGTCTTTGCCACCACTTGTACCACAGGCTTTGCTTCAACCTTAGGCTGCGTTTTGGCCTGAGGGGTTGGCTTTTGCGCTTTGCTTTCTTTTTTATTTACAACCGCTACCTTTTTCTCTGCCTTAGGCTTTTGCGCAGGCACAGCTAATGCTTTTAATTCCTTAGCAAGATCTTTCTTTTCTTTGCTAAATGTCGGTACTTTCGGATGTTTTTCATAAACAGCCACCGGCTTTTTTGCCTTTGCCGCAGGGGCATTATTTTTAACGGCATCCTGCTTAGGGGCTTGTTTTATGGCTTGTTGATTAGGCTTTTTATCAGGCATTGTTTTTTGCTCAGCCCTTGCCGGTTTTTTGACAGTTCCTTGAATTGCTTTTACCA
>CAYJHU010000410.1:0-1385 GCA_964369655.1 uncultured Desulfovibrionaceae bacterium
CCCGACCAAGAGCTTAGAAGGCTCCTGCTCTGTCCAACTGAGCTATGGACGCACGCGAATTTTCTATACTGTCCTGACCTCTTGGTCAAGAAAAATTTTATAATATTAATTTTCGATTTGCTGAATGCCGTCCAGCTTCCAACTTCCGCCACTCATTGGACGCGCAAAGTGCCAAACTTCGCGCACTTGCATGGTATCAACGCTACCACCTTCACGCATAATTACATCAAAAAAGACTGTGGCAACTTCCTCACCAGCCTCTGTTTTGACGCTAAGCAGCTGTGCATTGTTAAGCAAAATTTCGTGGGTGCCGGAATCTTCACCTTCGGCCATTTGAGCCTTAACTTCAGCAAGTACGGCTGGGCTTGTAAATAATGCTATATCATCAATGTCTTGCTTATCCCATGACTTTTGTAGACGGCTAAAAGCAATTTTTGCACCTTCAAGGAACTCTTCTGCATCAAAATCTGCCGGAATAGCAGCAGCTGTTTGAGCGCTGCCGCCTTGAAGTCCACCCCAACCGCCGGTATTTTGCGATGAGGTTGCAGTGTTCTGATACTGCATAGTTTGTGAATTTTGACCTTGAGCATAACCGGCATAGGCAGCCCCTCCACCACCAGCGGCAGGAGCCGGACGACGCCGAAACATGGTAAAGAGCTTAAAGCCTAAAAAGGCAAGTAGACCTATAAGTAAAATGTCCATAAATCCACCGCCACTAAATCCACCGCCAAAAAGCAAGGAACCAAGCAACGTACCCGCAAGTAGGCCACCAAGCATGCCACCAGCGCCGCCCAAGAGGCCTGGTTTTTTTGCCGCCGTGGCAGCATTTTGCGTAACACCTGGTTTTTGTTGTGTTGGCGCAGTAGTCGAACGATTCATACTAGGCTTGCTCCCAAAGGATTTGGAACCGCCAAAGCGTCGCGCCGCATCAGCATCTTGTACCGCTATGCAACCTAATGATACCATAAAAAAGAGAACCATGAAAAATGTTTTTACTCGCATACTTAACCTTCTCTAATAAAATTATAATGTTTTTACCAATCAAGCCAGTGTTCCTTATATAATAAAAAATGAAAAAATCAAAACATTACTACACGACAAAAAACAGCACAAAGAAGCAAAAAACCATAAATACATACACTTACAACAAAACATTTATTTCCGCATAAAAATTTTAAGCGCAATAAAAATTAATTAAATATTTTTTTTATAAAATCGTTGACAAGCATTTGAAGATTGCATATAAGTCTTTTCCACGACGGGTCGTTAACTCAGCAGGTAGAGTATCTGCCTTTTAAGCAGAGAGTCGCAGGTTCGAACCCCGCACGACCCACCATAAAATTCAACCCCTTACGGCAAGCGCTGTAAGGGGTTTTTCTTTCTTC
>CAYJHU010000411.1:0-1381 GCA_964369655.1 uncultured Desulfovibrionaceae bacterium
AAGCACTTTTTTTACGGGGAGAGTCTTTGGACTTTCCCCTTTTTTTTAGCCTAAGCATCGATACCACAAGGATTTAACATGAAACAAGACATCATACATGACTTAGCTCAGGCTTCAGCCGACGTCATTCGCTTGCAACGCGAACTTACAAGCAAAGTTGCCCTTGGGCCTGAAAATGACGGCATAGGTGAAGAGCTTAAAGCCCAATACATCATGGAAGAGCTGGCGCGCATGGGCATAGAGGACGTGCGCCTGCTCAAAGCCCCCGACGAACGTGTTCCTTGTGGATATCGCCCCAACATCATAACGCATCTTAAAGGTAAAAGCCCTCGCACCCTATGGATTTTAGGGCATATGGATGTGGTGCCGGCCGGCGACATTACACTTTGGAAGGCTGACCCCTTCACATTACGCGTGGATGGCGACGTGCTCATTGGACGCGGGGTTGAAGATAATCAACAAGCCATTGTATCTGCGCTGATTTTGCTAAATACCTTGAAGCAAAAGGCCGCCGTGCCTGAGCTTTCGCTGGGCTGTATCTTTGTGGCCGACGAGGAAACAGGAAATGCTCTTGGCATTGAGTGGCTTATGCACGAGCATGCAGAGCTTTTTGGTAATGACGATATTTTTATTGTGCCGGATTTTGGCTCTGCCGATGGCTCCTTGCTTGAAATTGCAGAAAAGCATGTTCTGTGGCTTCGCATAAATGTGGAGGGCACGCAGTGTCATGGATCCACTCCGCACAAAGGGCACAATGCCATGCTGGCCGGATCTGCCCTTGTGCTGGCTTTGCAAGAATTGCATGAGCTTTTTCCTTTGCGCGATGAGCTTTTTGATCCACCCATCTCCACCTTTACGCCCACCAAGCGTGAAGCCAATGTGCCCAATATTAACAGCGTGCCGGGGCGTGATGTTTTTTATTTGGATTGCCGTATCTTGCCTTGCTATAACACTCAAGAAGTAAAAGAAAAAGCTGCACAAATATGCCAAGACATCGCCCAAAAATACCAGGTGCGCATTGAACTTGAAGCAGTCAGCGAGCAACACTCGCCAGATCCGACCCCAGCCAATAGCGATATTGTCACCCTGCTCGCCAAGGCCGTGCATGAGCTTTCCGGCGTACAAGTAAAACTCATGGGCGTTGGCGGCGGCACGGTGGCTAAGGAAATTCGCCAAAGGGGATTGCATGCTGCGGTATGGAGTCGCATTCTCTCCAACTGCCACGAACCGGAAGAAAAAGCCCTTATCTCCAATGCTATTTTTGATGCGCAAGTTTTTGCACATATGATTTTTGCGCAAGAAGAATAATTGTGCAGGCCCCCTTTTGGTAAGGCATTCCGATTTAGTTTTTTTGTGGGGGAGGGGAAAACTTTTGCTAGCG
>CAYJHU010000412.1:0-1371 GCA_964369655.1 uncultured Desulfovibrionaceae bacterium
CAATGCCCTATGTAATTGACGGTGAAGGCCGTAAAGAGAGTCAATATGATATTTTCTCCCGCTTATTGGAAGATCGTATTGTTATGCTTGGCACAGATGTCAATGATCACGTAGCTGCTCTTATCTGCGCACAATTACTTTTTTTGGAGTCCAAGGACCCTGAAAAAGAAATTAACCTTTATATAAATTCCCCCGGTGGTTCTGTAACTTCTGGCATGGCCATTTATGATACCATGAACTATATCTCTTGCCCCGTCGCCACAGTGTGCATGGGACAAGCCAGCAGCATGGGTGCATTTTTGCTTGCCGCAGGAGAAAAAGGCATGCGCTATAGCCTGCCCAATAGCCGCATCATGATTCACCAGCCCCTTGGCGGAGCTAGCGGTCAAGCTTCTGACGTAGAAATTACGGCACGACAATTGCTTAAAACAAAAAAATTGCTGAACGAAATTTTGGCAAAAAATACCGGGCAAAATGTTCGCAAAATAGTACAAGCCACTGATCGCGATAACTTTATGACCCCAGAAGAAGCTTTAGCATTTGGACTTATCGATAAGGTTATCACATCACGCAAAGAGCTTGACTAATCGGGCTTTGATAATTAGCTGTTAAGGCGACAAATCAGACATTATAAAGGCAATGTCATGTCAAAATAACGCATTTTGCTGAAATTTGACATGACTTGCCATTGATTTAAGGAAATACCATGGCAAAAAACACCAACAAAGAAGTTTGTTGCTCCTTTTGCGGAAAAAGCGAATACAATGTAAAAAACCTTATTGTGCAAGGTGATGTACGTATTTGCGACCAATGCGTGAGCATTTGTAACGAAATTATAGCTCAACAAAACATTTCTGAAGTGCATGATGATGGCGTATTGCTCTCTCCCATGCAAATTAAAGAGCGCCTTGACGAATATGTCATCGGTCAAAATGAGGCTAAAAAAATCCTTTCTGTGGCTGTGCACAATCACTATAAGCGTGTTTTTTATGCCGAAGCACTTGGCGATGAAGTAGAAATTGAAAAAAGTAATATCCTACTTGTGGGCCCGTCGGGAAGCGGCAAAACACTGCTTGCCAAAACTTTGGCGCGCACCCTCAAAGTGCCCTTTGCCATTGCTGATGCCACTACCCTCACCGAAGCCGGTTATGTAGGCGAAGATGTTGAAAATATCCTTGTACAACTCTTGCAAAATGCCGACTATAATATTGAAGCTGCCAGCAAGGGTATCATCTATATTGACGAAATTGATAAAATTTCTCGTAAGGGCGATGGCCCATCCATCACGCGCGATGTCTCAGGTGAAGGCGTACAGCAAGCTCTTTTGAAAATCATTGAGGGCACAGAGGCCAACATCCCTCCCAAGGGCGG
>CAYJHU010000413.1:0-1369 GCA_964369655.1 uncultured Desulfovibrionaceae bacterium
CATACTGATTTATGGAAAAATCTTCGCTTTGAAATCGTGAGCTCTGGAGAAGATGTTTTGGCTATGATACGAATTTGTGAATCTAATATTCGAGTAGTAAGAACAAGTCATATACTATATGTCTATAGATGTAGAAATGACAGTTTGGTACACGTAAGTAAAAATAAAAATCATATACATGTTTTTGAATCGCTACCAGCAGCTATAGAAAAATTTATTGCCGTACGCCCTAAACTTCGTGTAGTGGGAGCTTTAGATATATGTAAAAACATACCGTCTTTTTTTAGGATAATAAGCCCCAATGAAAACATAACTGCTTTTGAGGCCAACGCTCACAATCAAAAAATGTATGCTCTCTTTTGTAAGTATTTTCCAGATGCTAAGACCAGTGAGTTATACAAAAAAGAACCACTCGCTAAAAGAATATATTGGAATTTCTACCGCTATTTTCCAAATCTTTCACGAAATTTGATAGTCATGGTTAAAAAATTACTCGCAAAAAAATCTAGAACTTAAATAATAAAGTGTCTATTGTTTGTCGAAGTCCGTTTTTTGATATATTAAAGTCCGTTTTGTTTTTCCAACAGGTATATATCCCTTACTGTTCAGTAATTTATATATGGGTGAATTTTCTGTATGTAATATGTTGCTATCTTCTAGGTATAATTCTTCAATAAGAAAAAAATGAGGACTGTATTTTTCAAAATCAAATTTTTCCAGTATGGAAAGCTCAAAACCCTCTACGTCCATAGTTATAAAGTCAATCTTCTTGTTAGGTGGGACGTTTTCCTCAAGAATTTTATTAATAGTTTGTGTTTTTATGGGTATAGTTTTTAAAAATGCAATACCTTCCTTTATTCTTTCTTCGGAGACCTTTTGATCAAAACTATTAAATACTGAATGCTCAAAAGAATAATAAAGTAGTTCTTCCCCAGTATCTGAAATACCGATTTCAAGGTTGATGTCTTTGGGGCGTACTTTATTAAAGAGTTCCATGGAGCCAGGCCTGGCATCTATATTTATGCCTGTCCACCCTTTTTCGTAAAAATTTTGAGTGTTTGAGTAGATAATAGGATGATGGGCACCTATGTCTATATAAAACCCTTTATGCGTATTCATGGGGTCATTCATTAAAGAATTTAGTATGATATCTTCTCCATCTTGGGAATGGCATATTTGGCTATGAATGGTGCGGGTGACGACATAACGTACAAATGTAGATTGTATTAGCATGATAATAATTTTTTCTAACATAAGTCTAATTGTTTTCTTTACGATTTTAAACATAAATCATCCCTTTATCTTGAATTGGTATTACTTCTTTACCAAACGTACCTCACGCAAATTCATGACATATTGTCTTTTATTG
>CAYJHU010000414.1:0-1365 GCA_964369655.1 uncultured Desulfovibrionaceae bacterium
ACAAAACTTAAACCCTTACTTTAATAAAAACATAATCAAATGTTTTATACTTATTTTAAAATAATTTTTTACAATTCCCAATCTTTTGGCATAAATGTCCAACATGCTTTGCTTCCACACTCTAAGCTCCCAAGAGCTGAAAATTCATTTTTTCCCGCCCCATGCGCATTAAAGATTTTTGCGGCATTGACTGTAAGCATTCTTAGCAGTGCCTCAATCGGAAAATCATGTTTATCACGTAAATAACTTGCTTCATTCCAAATATTTAAATCAATATTTGAAGATAATCCATCAGTACCTAAACAAAGGTTAACAGCAGAATGCGCCATTTCCCAAAAAGGTGCCGTACCCACCGCCAAAAAGGCATTGGAACGCGGACAAAGGCACACCGAAGCCCTTGCTTCACTTAAGGTGCGTACATCTTTTTCTGTGCAATGCACACAGTGCACAGCCAAAGTTTTTTCGTCCAAAAGTCCTAAAGATTTTGCAAAATCCACAGGTCGCATTCCCGGCGCTTTCCATGACCTTGGCAATACCATGGGCGCAAATAAGTCCACAAGTGCCCCTTTTCCTGTAGTTAGTGCCTCAACCTCTTCCGCAAATTCAGCAAGATGAATAACAAAGGGTTTTTTATGTATAGAACACCATTTTTTTGCTTTTTGTAAAATTTCCGGCGCAGTGGAATAAAGCGCATGCCCACAAGGAATAACATCTTGAGTCATTTTTTCAGCTTTTTCTAAAGCTACGCGTACCCGTTCGGGCAAGGCCGTCTCTTCATGCCATTTTTCAGAAAAGCCAAACCATTCAGCAAGATAAATGGCCTGCATATTATTTTTTTGTACACTTTCTTCCACCATAGCGATGCCACTACTAGTAAAATCCGCAAAAAATCCTATGCCATCGCGCTTCATATCCCCCACAGCCCTTTCAATATCCTCAGCTACTAAAGGAAGTGGCAATAAAGCAATCAGGCTTTGAAGCCAAGGTACAAAGCCCTCGCCCCAAAGGGTTTTGCCGGTAGTATGTGAAAGTTGAACATGCGTATGCGCATTTATGGCACAAGGCACAAGCACTTCATCTCCAAGGTCATGCACTATAATTTCACCGGCAGGCAAAACTTTGGGGGAATATTTACCCAAATAGACAATTGTGTCATTTTTTGTAAGCACAAGACAATCATCAATTTTGTACAAAGGTGCAAAAAGCTCTGTCCCGCTTACAGCCTTTTCTCCGCTCAGTGGAATACAGCTATGTACACGAAAAGCTTGTAAATCTTGTTTCATACTATTCTGTCTTTATTTTACCATTTGTAAGTAAAAAACCTGCACAAGGCAGGTTTAATTTTATTAAATCTCTCGCTTTTCA
>CAYJHU010000415.1:0-1361 GCA_964369655.1 uncultured Desulfovibrionaceae bacterium
CTCACAAGTCGTGCATAGCGCTTTAGGAATGGTGAAGTAACTTCCTTTACCACGGGCACATGATTTTTGCGTCTTTCTTCCAGCTCTTCTTCGCTGACAAGTAAATCTAGTACGCGATTGGGAATATCGATGCGAATGATGTCGCCTTCACGCACAAGGCCAATATTTCCGCCATCGGCTGCTTCCGGTGAAATGTGTCCAATGGCCGCGCCATTGGTTCCGCCGGAAAAACGCCCGTCGGTCAAAAGCGCCACATCCTTACCAAGTCCCATACCGGTGATGGCTGCTGTTGGGGAGAGCATTTCGCGCATGCCGGGGCCGCCGCGTGGGCCTTCGTAGGTGATAACCACACCATCGCCCTTAACAATTTTACCAGCCAAAATGGCTTGCATGGCTTCTTCTTCAGAGGTGAAGACGCGCGCGCGCACTTCGCGGCAAAGCATTTCCTTGGCAACGGCGGATTGCTTTACCACGGCGCCGCCGGGAGCAAGGGAGCCTTTGAGGATGGCGATGCCGCCTTGTGGCGAGTAGGGATTATCAAGAGGGCGAATAACTTCGTTATTTTTAATGCCGGCCTTGAGTTCAGTAAGATTTTCACCCACAGTTTTTGCGGTAACGGTGAGGGCATTGTCATTGATAAGGCCAATTTTACGCAGTTCGGCCATAACGGCAGGAATGCCACCGGCTAGATGCAATTCTTCGATGTGGTGCACGCCGGCAGGGGAAAGCTTACATAAATTTGGTGTCTTGCGACTGACTTCATCAAAAATATCGAGGGAAAGCCCAAGGTTTGCTTCGCGGAAAATTGCCGGTAAGTGCAGTACCGTATTGGTAGAGCAGCCGAGCGCCATGTCAACGGCTACGGCGTTGGCAATGGATTCTTGAGTGACGATGTCCGAAGGACGGATGTTTTTTTCAAGTAATTCCATAACCTTCATGCCGGATTTTTTGGCAAGGCGAATGCGTGAGGCCATGACGGCAGGCGTTGTGCCATTGCCTGGCAGGGCAAGGCCGATGGTCTCGGAAAGACAGTTCATGGAATTGGCGGTGAACATACCTGCACACGAGCCACAGCCTGGACAGGCGCCTTCGGCGAGCTCCTCCAGCTCAGCTTCGCTCATAAGGCCGCTTTTTACTCGTCCTACGCCTTCAAATACGGTGATAAGGTCGGTCTTAGCGTCTTTATCAATGTGCGGTGACTTGAGGCCGGCCAGCATGGGGCCGCCACTGATTAAAATGGAAGGAATATTTAAGCGTAGCATAGCCATGAGCATGCCGGGTACGCTTTTGTCACAGTTGGGGATAAATACAAGGGCATCAAAGGGATGCGCACAGGCCATAATTTCAATGGAATCGGCAAT
>CAYJHU010000416.1:0-1354 GCA_964369655.1 uncultured Desulfovibrionaceae bacterium
GCGTTAATCCTTAAAAATATATAAAAACATGCATCGAAAAAAATTCAAACTAGAATGTTGTGGTGGGAGAGATATCTACTCATATGTGCGAGTATTATCCCCAAATAGGCAAAAACCTTCATGAGTGAGGGTTCCCCATATTTCTGCCAGCGTTTGCATGGAAAAGTCTTCGCCTATTTCAGCATTGACAATCCAAGCCGTGTCGCCTTCTTTTACATTTGGAATATGGCTCACATCCACCATCATGGTACCCATGCATACTCGGCCACATACAGGAGCGGCTTGTTTTTGAATGCACACATGCACGGCGGAGTTTTTTTGTGAGAGCGCGCGAGAAAAACCGTCGGCATAGCCAATGCCAAGCACGGCAATGCGCATATCTTTGGGGACAATGTACGTTGCACCATAACCTACATTTTGGCCTTTTTTTGCGGTAAAAGTATGTATAATGCTGGAACTTATGCGCATCGCTTCCTTAAGGCCTGTGCCTTTGGATTCCCAAATACTATGTATCAGAGGATTGCTTCCATAAAGGCCAATGCCAAGGCGATAAATATGGGCATCGATGGATGCAGACAATTCACTATAGGCAAGGGCGCCGGCGGTATTGCATAATGAACGCTGCATTTGCGGATAATGAGCTGCAAATACGGCACTCATGTTCTTAAAGTCTTCCACTTGCTGGCGGACGAGGCTTTCTTTTTCCGGCATATCGGCGCACGATAGATGAGTTGTTGCCATGGCGACATCAATATGTGGATTATTTTGCAAAGTTTCAAGGACATGCGGCAAATCTTCGGGTAAAAAGCCAAGGCGAGACATGCCAGTTTCACACTTAATAGCCACGCGTATGGGCTTTGAAACCGCTACAGTCAGTTGTAATGCCCTTTGGCTGTAAACAGTGTTAATAAGGTTTAAGTCGGCACAAAGCTGCATTTCTTCTGCTGTTTGTGCCCCAAGTAGGATTAATATGTCTTGGTTAAAACCGGCATCGCGCAAAGCTTTGCCCTCATAGACCGTACCCACTCCAAAAGAGGGAGCACCTAAGCTGTCGAGAGCTTTGGCGGCTTGCAAGAGACCGTGTCCGTAGGCGTCACTCTTTAAGATGGCCATAACTTGTGAGTTTTTGGGTAAGCGTGAAAGAACGGTGGAGTAATTGTGTTGTAGGGCAGAAAGGTCAATGTGAGTCACGCAATACGAAGTAAAATGTGGATTATATGCTGACATGGTATTTCCTGTTAGTATTTAATTAATAAATCATGCTATGTATAAGACAAAAAAAAGTCAAGTTTTGCCGTACTAGATAGTGTCGTCAAATGCGTCTTTTCGGCTTTCTCTTCGTCAGATTTCACGA
>CAYJHU010000417.1:0-1347 GCA_964369655.1 uncultured Desulfovibrionaceae bacterium
TCTAAAGTTTTACTGGCAAAGTTATATTTGAAAATAATTGTGCAGAGGTCTCAATATAGGAGTTTTTATGAATTCATTGGCAACATTTGCTCCGGAAGATAGGCATAAAATCCTCATTGTGGATGATGCTCCTGAAAATATACGTATTCTGGGCGAATTATTAAGAGAAAAATATACCATCATGTTTGCGCGTAATGGTGAGGATGCTTTGCGCCTTGCCCATGAAGACCCGCAACCGGATATTATTTTATTGGACGTAGTTATGCCCGGTATGGATGGTTATGAAGTTTGCCAAGCTTTGAAAGAAGACCAAGCAACTTCTAATATCCCTGTGCTTTTTATTACGGCGCAAAATAATGAAAAAGAAGAATCGCGCGGCCTGAGCATGGGCGGTGTGGACTATGTGAGTAAGCCCTTTAGAGCTTCCCTTGTGCAAACGCGCGTGGATAATCAATTAGAATTGAAAAAACATAGAGATAGACTTGATGAATTGGTGCGGGAGCGTACCAAGGAGCTTTATCTTACTCAAGAGGCTACCATCGAATCTATGGCTAGCCTTGCTGAATGGCGCGACCCTGAAACAGGATTGCACATTAGGCGCACACAAAAATTTGTGAAATTATTGGCTGAATACATGGCGAAAGATGAAAAATTTGCCGATCAACTTGATCCCAAAACTATTGAAATGCTCTATCTTTCTGCTCCATTACATGATGTTGGTAAGGTGTGTATCCCGGACTCTATCTTGCAAAAGCCGGGGCGTCTTACTGAAGAAGAATTTGAAATAATGAAGGAGCATACCGTACGTGGTAAAACGGTGCTTTCTTCCACAGATACCAAGCTTGGTTCGGATTCTTTTTTGCGTATTGCGCGTCTTGTGGCACACAGCCACCATGAGCGCTGGGACGGTAAGGGCTATCCTGAGGGGCTTGCCGGCGATGCTATTCCGCTTTGCGCTCGTTTGATGAGCGTGGCGGACGTGTATGATGCTTTGACCAGTAAACGCGTCTATAAACCACCAATGTCACATGAAAAAGCTAAATCAATCATGGTTGAGGGACGCGGCACACAATTTGATCCGGATGCTATTGATGCTTTTCTTGCTCTTGAAAATGAATTTGTTGAAGTTGCAGAAAAGTACGCTGATAACGAGATCGATGATACGCATCAATAATAAAGAATATTGCTAGAATGTTTTTGAGGGAGTGGGCTTAGCCCCCTCCCTCAAAGTGCTGACAAAGTCAGCACGATCCAAAAATCAAGAGTAGGCGCAATTTACTTGCGCCGTTAAGCGATTGATTTTTGTGCCTTTCCGCTTGGCAGCTTTGCTGACAATAGCGGCGCAAA
>CAYJHU010000418.1:0-1341 GCA_964369655.1 uncultured Desulfovibrionaceae bacterium
ATCGCTAATATATTTAGCCATATTTAAATCTTTAGTAGCCATAGTAAAAGGTTTAGCATCATTACTTTCTAAAGCAAATCTACATACTTGAGAACAACCACCTCTATTAGAATCACGATTACTAACATAATTAGATAAAGCACAACGTCCACTATAAAAAGTACACATAGCTCCATGAATAAATACTTCTGTATCTACAAATTTACTAATATCACTGATTTCACCCTTATTTAACTCACGAGCTAAAACAACTCTATCTACTCCTAGATTAACCAAATATTTAACACTCAAACTATTAGTAGTAGAAGCCTGAGTAGAAATATGTACCTCAATTCCTTTATCTTTAATATAACTAATTAATGATATATCACTAACAATAATCGCATCTACTCCACACTCTACTAAAGAATCTATATAAGCATAAACCCCATCTAAATCCTCATTATGAAAAACCATATTCATCGTAACATATATTTTCTTACCTAAATTATGAGCAAACTCACAAGCTATTTTAATCTCATCAATAGAAAAATTAACAGCATTAGCTCTTAAACTATATTTATTTCCTCCAATATATACAGCATCAGCACCATATAATAAAGATATTTTTAAACGCTCTAAATCCCCTGCCGGAGCAAGTAATTCTACTTTATCCATTCTTCTTCACCTTAAAAATACTTCTCTTATAAAAAAATCCAGTATTATCTCCTAACTTTTTATATTTTAAAACATAATTATTATCACTACAACCTAATCTAATATATTTACTAGTATCATCAACTAATTCAAAAAAATCATCAATTCCATACTCCCTCATAATAATATAATCTATATTATTATTATATAACTCTTCTATAGCATTTACCCCATTAATAATATCTTTAGTATAAAAAGAACTAGCTAAATCTTCCTCTAAACATATATACTTATCTTTACTAACTTTCTCATCTAATTCAAGATAATTATTACCAGTAATACCTAAATCATTATAATAATTACTTACTAAACTTCTTCTAGTAACCCCAATACAAAAACGACTAACTACCTCAACCATTAATTTCATAGAAGTATTATTTCTTATCTTAATCATATCTTCTAAACAAATCTCTTTAGATAACAAACTATAGTTAACACCTAAATCATTATAATAATTACAAGTCTTATAATTAGTAACCATATGAGTCTGATTCCATACTAAATCTATTTTTAAATTAAGTCTATTTTTAATCTCAATTAAACTTAAATCATAAAAGAAAACCCCAGTAACACCTATCTTATCTAAATCAATTAAAACACTCTCTAATAAAGAAATATCTTTATAATATATATTTTTATTAATAA
>CAYJHU010000419.1:0-1337 GCA_964369655.1 uncultured Desulfovibrionaceae bacterium
AAACTTTTTTCCAAAAAAGTTCCCCCTCTTCCCCCAAAAAACAAAAATAACTATTAAGGAAAATATATGGCACTACCTCTTGGTTTTCGTATCGGTTCGGCCAATGGTCAGTTTCGGCGCGCACAGCGTGATGATGTGGCGGTGATGGTTTCTGATTTTCCGTGTTCGGTGGCGGGCCTTTTTACCACCAATACGTTTAAGGCGGCACCGGTGCTTGAGTGCGAGCGAATTTTAGCCAATCCTAATGCGGACGTGCGGGCGGTGCTGGTTAATTCCGGTCAGGCCAATGCATGTACCGGCGATGAGGGACTTGCCAATTGTAAAGAAACCACACGCCTAATGGGTGAGGCTTTGGGCATGCATCCTGATTGCATTTTACCCATGTCTACCGGCGTTATCGGTAATCATTTGAAGATGGATTTATGGCCGGATGCCGTTAATATGCTTAAAGAATGCCTTGGCACCAAGGATGAAGAGCATTTTACCAAAGCTATGGTGACCACAGATGCCTTTCCTAAATTTGGCTCACGTGAGGTAGAACTCTCCGGCGGTACGGTGCATCTTGTGGGCATGACCAAGGGGGCGGGCATGATTTGCCCCAACATGGCTACAATGCTGGCTGTGGTGGCCTGTGATGCCGCTGTTGACAAGGCACTTTGGCAAAAGCTTTTTGTGGATGCGGTCAATGTGACATTTAATCGGGTCACCGTTGATGGCGACACCTCCACCAATGACACCATCCTTGGCTTTGCCAACGGTGCTTCCGGAGTGCAAGTAAATGCAGAGCATGCCGCAGACCTGCAAAGTATGCGCATGGCTTTGGAAGACCTTTTAGGCTCACTTGCCTATATGCTGGTACGTGACGGCGAAGGCTCCACCAAGGTAATACGCATTGAAGTCGAAGGCGCGCGTGATGATGCCGATGCAGAAAAAGTAGCGCGTACCGTAGGACACTCGCAACTGGTAAAAACAGCTATGTATGGCCGCGATGCCAACTGGGGACGCATTATCGCCGCAGTGGGACGCAGTGGAGCCATTTTTAATCCCAATGATGTGCATATGTCCGTAAGCGATGTGGAACTCTTTCGAGCAGGACAACCCACACCAGGCAACCATGACGCCGCCCTCGAAGAACCACTACGCGGCACCGATGTAACCATTAAAATTAGCATTGGCGATGGCAACGGCACCTACGTACTGCTTGCCTCAGATCTGTCGCATGACTATGTAACCTGCAATGCTGATTATAGAACTTAATTCTTAGTAATTTTATTATTTTTTATGGGGAGGGGAGAAGAAAGCCTAGGATTTCCTCTCCCCTCCCCTTTCAAAACACG
>CAYJHU010000420.1:0-1334 GCA_964369655.1 uncultured Desulfovibrionaceae bacterium
TACACATATATATGAATATTTGAGTGATGGATTTAAAAAAGCAGTTATGCTTAGTGAAATAGGTGATGTTGTTTTATTAAGTCCTGGTACTGCTTCTTGGGATCAATATGATAGTTTTGAGAAGCGTGGAGAAGAGTTTAAATTATTAGTGAAGGAGATAAGAAAATGAGAATTAAAAATGTTATAGGAAGAGAAATATTAGATTCAAGAGGGAATCCTACTGTAGAAGTAGATGTTATATTAGAAGGAGATGTACTTGGTAGAGCTGCTGTGCCTTCTGGTGCTTCAACTGGAGAGCGTGAAGCAAATGAAATGCGTGATAAAGATGATAGATACTGTGGAAATGGTGTTTTAAATGCTGTTAATAATGTAAATGTTGCTATTAGAGAAAAATTAGTAGGTTTAGATATATCATCTCAAAAAGAATTGGATTATTTATTAATTGAATTAGATGGTACGGAAACTAAAAGTAATTTAGGTGCTAATGCTATTCTTGGAGTAAGTATGGCTTTTATGAAAGCTTGTGCTTTAAGTGAAGGTAAAGATTTATATGAGTTTATTGGTGATGGAAAATTACTTCCTGTTCCAATGATGAATATTATTAATGGAGGAGCTCATGCGGATAATAGTCTAGATTTTCAAGAGTTTATGATTATTCCTCAAAGAGATAATATTAAAGAAAGAGTTAGAGTAGGAGCAGAAGTATTTCATGCATTAAAAAAAGTATTAAAAGATATGGGACATGTTACTGCTGTTGGAGATGAAGGTGGTTTTGCACCTAATTTAGGATCAAATAAAGAAGGTTTTGATGTAATTATTCGTGCTATTGAGACTGCTGGATATACTCCAGGAGTTGATGTTAAAATTGCAATAGATGTTGCTGCTAGTGAATTTTTTAAAGATGGATTTTATCATGTGGATGGTAAACAACTTACTAGTGATGAGTTAATTTCATTTTATAAAGATTTAGTTGATACTTATCCAATTATTTCAATTGAAGATCCTGTTGATGAAAATGATTGGGAAGGATTTAGTAAAATTACTGCTGAATTAGGAGATAGAGTTCAATTAGTAGGTGATGATTTATTTGTTACAAATAAAAAATGTTTACAACAAGGAATTGATATGAAAGCAGGTAATGCAATCTTATTAAAAGTTAATCAAATTGGTACAATTACTGAGACTATTGAAACAATTGAATTAGCTAAAAAACATGGTTATAAAACTATAATTTCTCATAGAAGTGGGGAAACTGAAGATGCTACTATTGCTGATTTGGCTGTAGGATTATCTTTAGGACAAATTAAAACTGGTTCTTTATCTAGAACAGATAG
>CAYJHU010000421.1:0-1328 GCA_964369655.1 uncultured Desulfovibrionaceae bacterium
AAATCGCGGCGCATGGTTTTATGTATTTTTAAACCTTAAATAATTTATTTTAAGAAGATAAAACTCCCTTTTCAACTTGTTGAAAAGGGAGCGCAAGGGTTTCCAAAGGGGTTTAACCCCTTTGGCGGTGGGTTTGGGAGGCAGAGCCTCCCAAATTAAAATTCGTGAGTTCCCCAAGAATCTATATGCATTTTTCCTGTACTTTTAGAGCAATGTAAACTATATACACTAGTGTACTTGCTTAGCCTTCACAAGCTTAGCCAATGTATGCTTTTATTATCATTTCATTTTTTAGGTGGTCGCATGAGCTACGAAATGTTCCTGCAACATTTTTTTAATGCCTTAACTTTGGGTTCGCTCTATGCTCTTATCGCCATTGGTTATACCATGGTGTACGGCATTTTGCGCCTCATCAATTTTGCCCACGGGGACATATTGATGCTGGGGGCATATTTTGTTTTTTTTGGTACTTTTGCCTTTGGCTTACCTTGGGGCTTTGCAGCTCTTTTTGCCATAATTTTAGCCAGCCTTTGCGGTATGTTCGTGGAACGAGTCGCCTATCGGCCCTTACGGGAGGCGCCGCGAATCTCGGCGCTCATCTCAGCCATTGCCGTATCGTTCTTCATAGAAAGCCTTGCCGTTGTTGTCTTTACAGGACTTCCACGTCCAGTATTGCAACCTGAATGGCTGGTTGAAAAATGGACCTTTGGCAGCGTGCATATTCTTCCGCTCACGGCCTTTGTACCAGGTGTTACCATTATCCTCGTAAGTATTTTGCTTTGGATAATATATCGCACCAAGCCCGGTCTTGCCATGCGTGCCATATCAAAAGACATTGAAACCACGCGCTTACTTGGCGTTAAGGTAAATACCATCATTGCTCTGACCTTTGTCATTGGCTCAGCCTTAGCGGCGGCCTCAGGTATTATGTGGGCCTTGCGCTATCCTAAAATTGATCCATACATGGGCATTATCCCCGGCCTTAAAGCCTTTATTGCCGCTGTTTTTGGGGGTATTGGCTCCATTCAAGGCGCTGTTATAGGCGGGCTGATTCTTGGATTTATCGAAATCATGACTGTGGCCTTTATGCCGCACCTTTCCGGCTATAGAGACGCATTTGCCTTTATTCTTTTAGTTTTTGTTTTACTCTTTAAGCCTACGGGATTATTTGGAGAGCGCATGGAGGAAAAAATCTAATGCGTATATCAACAAATTCTTTTTTAACTTTGGCGCTCATGTTGGTATGCGGCCTTTTTGTTCAGTATGCCGAGACCTTTTTGGGTAATTATGAAATATACATCTTAAAACTTATTTTCATCAATGCTATC
>CAYJHU010000422.1:0-1304 GCA_964369655.1 uncultured Desulfovibrionaceae bacterium
CAAAATATCTGGGGCAAGAGCGCTTGAGTGCCGAAGATGTTTTGGCTGCGCAAGGATTAAGTCTTTTACATGCTTATGTGCATGGCACAAAGGTAAGTCCCAAAGACGCGGCGATAGAAATGCTTAAAGCTGTTGGTGATAAAGAAAGTCTGCAGTTACAGCTATATGCGCGATTTTTAGGACGTTTTTGCCGCCAGTGGGCTTTAAGCACCCTAAGCACAGGGGGGCTGTACCTTGGGGGCGGGGTGCTTATGAAAAATATGAAAATTTTGCAAAGCTCTAGCTTTTTAGCCGAATTTTATAATGCGCCACCTAAAATGCAAAATATCATACATAAAATCCCAATCATATGCATGCAGCATGAGCATTTGAGCCTATGGGGCGCGGCATATCTTGCTCGTCAGCACCTTATGGGCGAGCGTATTTTTTAGCTGAAAAATTATTCTTTTTCAGGCTCAGCGGGGATGGCAGGTTCCTCCTGAGCAGTAGCCTCTACTTGCTCTGCCTTAGGAGTCTCTTCTTTTTGCTCAATATTTTGAGGAGCAGCACTTTGTGGTGCTAGCTTCTCATCAGAAATATCAGTCTTGGGAGGTTGAGCCTTCTCTTCTTCCTTGATAGGTGTTTGTGCTGTAGCCTCTTCGGCTTCTTCTTTTTCTTTACTACCAATAAGTTCAGTGGCTTTGTTTTCGCCATGAGAGTTTACAATACGAGCTATTCTTGCTTTTTGCTCTTCTTTTCTCTCTTTTTCTTCTTCCACTTTTTTGCGTGCGGCTTCCCTTTCTTCTTTTTCAAGCTCGGCTGTGTTGGTAAAGTCGATGGAAACACTTGGTCTTACAGTTATTCTTGGTTCTGGGTCAGGAACTTTTTGTAATTCTGCCTCAATGGCAATTTTTAATTCCTTGGCAAAACTTTCATAGTATGGATGCACCTTACCTGAGGCAGCGTTATAGGCTTCTCTGCTGCTGTCCTTATATTTGACAGCGTATTCTGTTTCGGAAAAATCTACTTCAAGAGTAATAGATTCACGGCCTTGCATTTTGTGGATAACATGCACAACGCCGGGAGCGCGATCTCTTGCCATCCAGCCAAGGCTATGGCTAGCAGCTATAATGGCAGCGCGTACTTCCATACGTGAAGGGGCATAGTCAGGGATATTAATGCTTATGGGCTTGGCTGGATCGACTTTTGCTTTTTTTCCGGCACAACCAGCAAGACTTACAATTAAAAGAATATAAATTATGGCGTGAATGCTCTTCATACTTTCCCCTTTAACACAAAATGACGTGTTCTTGTAAAGAATTCTG
>CAYJHU010000423.1:0-1303 GCA_964369655.1 uncultured Desulfovibrionaceae bacterium
TGAAGGAACTCTCTCAACCAACGTTGGTGTTGACGTGAAAGACGATGCACCAGAGGTAACTCAGCCAAGCTCCTTACCTGTAGAAGGCACAGGCACTGCCAATATCTTCTTCAACATGGAAGTTGGTGCCGATAATAAGGGGGCAACCATTGAGCTTAATGGCGTTAAAGCAACCTTTGATGGCACAGATTGGAAAGTTGGAAATACAGTTGTTTCTACGACAGAGTCTGACGGCATAACCACAACCATTAAATTTGGTGATGTGACAATTTCATCAAATAATGGTGAACAGTGGCTTGCTATTATGCCAAAAGAAAGTGGTAATGCAAGAAGCGAAGAGCTTATTGTAACCGATGCGGACGGCGATAAGGCCTCCATAGACCTTAATGCCACTTGGACAGATAAAACTGAAAATCCATTTGTAGGTCAAGAAGGCACAGGTGTTACCATCAATCCGGGTACGGACTACAATATGTCCATCATGTTTGATACGTCCGGTAGCATGGATGACAATGGCGATAATATGAGCCTTACCAAAACGGCTATTACGGACTTTATAAAGAAAACTTTAGAACCCCATGCCAAAGATGAAAATCTTGGTGGTAAGGTAAACTTGCAATTAGTGGGCTTTGATGATGATGCTTCACAGTTGATAATTAATGACTTCACAGGCACAGATGCTCAATGGACGCAGATTAACAACTTCTTGAACGGTCAAAGTGCTGGCGGAGCTACGAACTATGAAGCGGCTATAGGTTGCGCTGCTGAATGGCTGGGCAAACAAACTAGCGGTGAAAATCAAGCTTTCTTCATCACAGATGGTAAACCTACATTCCACATGAATAATGTTATCAGTTTTGATGATATTCATAATGATGGTTATGCTGATACAAGAGATAGAAGGCCTGGTGTTTTGATTGAAAGTAATCAGGATATAGAGTTTAATATATCAGGTTATCTTCCCGGTGACACTTGGACAAGCACAGGAAAAACCATGAACTACGGTGGCTTAGCTCACGAAGTTGTATGGCAAGGAGAAGAAACAACAACAAAGTACGAACTCAAGCTCGATACCAATGCTAATGGAGATTGGATTTTATCTGTACGAGTTGCCGGCACTACTAATGCATGGCAAACTCAAACAGTTACTGCTGGAGGTGAAGGTGACAAAACTAGTGACACTACTAAAAACGACACCAATGCCGCCATTGATCGCTTAGAGACTGCTATTGACGGTGGTCAACTCCATGCCGTTGGCGTAGGAAGCATCACGTCCAGCGATTTGGATGAATTCTTCAAAGGT
>CAYJHU010000424.1:0-1290 GCA_964369655.1 uncultured Desulfovibrionaceae bacterium
AAAGCATCCCCTTACCCTTGAATTTTTATATGAAAAAGCGATGTTATTAAGAGAAGTGGGAAAGTTACATGAAGCGTACACAACCTTAAAACAATTATCAATTGTCCACGAACAAGTACATGGTAAGGAGCATAGAGCAAATACAGAAATTGACGAAGCCTTGATAATAATAGCAGCAGAGCTTGGAAAAATTAATAATCCAGAACAGCAGTACAAAGACAATCTTACTCTTACAGAAAAAAAATTTGGCAAAGAGCACCCAACTACTCTTATTTCGATGAATAACTATGCTATATTTTTAGATGGAATAGGCAAATTTCAAGATGCCATAAAAATACAAGAGAATGTATACAAAATTCGTCAAAAAAAATTGGGCAAC
Organism: uncultured Desulfovibrionaceae bacterium; assembly: GCA_964369655.1. Classification (GTDB taxonomy): domain Bacteria; phylum Desulfobacterota; class Desulfovibrionia; order Desulfovibrionales; family Desulfovibrionaceae; genus CAYJAD01. The sequence continues at coordinate 380 of CAYJHU010000424.1, forward strand.
AAACACTCTGAGACTTTAAGTTCTGCTGTGAATTTGGCGAGTTTATACACTAATGCTGGAGATAAAAATAGAGCAAAAGAAATATTACAAGAAACAGTCCCACTTTTGGAACAGGCGTTAGGAAATGATAATCTCGCTACAATAAACGCAAAAAATAGTTTAGCTCTTCTTTCCGATAACAAAACTTCTTTAGAAGAATTAAAAAAACTTTATGAAACATCCAAAAATAAATATGGAATAAATCATCCTACCACTCTAATTGTCTTACATAACTTAGCTGCTAGTTATACCCAATTTTACGATTATGAAAGTGCAAAAAAACTCTTAGAAGAAGGCATTTCTTCTGCATTGCCAGCTTTAGGTAAAAGTAACACAAGCGTGAGAACGTTGCGTGATAAGCTTGCCAGTGTGTATAGCGCATTAAATATGCATGAAGAAGCTCTTGAAATTTACAATGACTTACTAGATATTTATTCAAAAATATACGCTTCTGATAGTGAAAAAATCCAAACTATAAAACAAGAGCGTGATGAAGCTTTAATGAAGATAAAAAATAGTACGGGCAAAAATAAAATTCGCAATAAAAAAAGCAAAAATGTAATACAAAATGATTTTAGCAAATATAGTGATAAATCAATAGAAAAAATGTTAGAAAACTATTTTTATTTATCAAAAAACAAAATGCGCAATCAAATTGAAAAGAGTATTGCTGAAGTTATAAGCGTATATATGGGGTTTAACAAACCCAATGAAGGCTTTAGCCCGTCGTTTTTTAGTATGCTAGCTGCTGGCGCTCTGTTTCAGAAAAAACCATATAGTGCTGCTTTCTTTAGTAAAATGTCAATATTATTAGAGAGGGGAAAACGATCAGAACTCATAGGATTAGAGCGTGATTTACAACAATTTGTTCA
>CAYJHU010000425.1:0-1278 GCA_964369655.1 uncultured Desulfovibrionaceae bacterium
GTAAGCTTTTTAGAACCTCCCGCCTAGCGGGAGGTTTTCTTTTCCACAAAAAAAGCCCCCGCTACTTTCATAGTGGGGGCTAAGGTTTATGTATTTAGAGTGCTATTAAACACCAAATGTTGCTTGGTTAACAAGGATGGTGATGCCATCATCTTCATTTGTGTATTCTCTATAGCCACCTGTGGTTTCTTTAGCTTTCCAGCCATTGGCTTCTGTAAGCTCATCCTTACCCTTAGCAAGCAAGTCATCTTGTAAAGCCTTAGCAGCCTCTACATCATCGCCTAACATAATGACATCAATGTTCTTAATGTTAGCAGTTCCATTGCCGATGGCATCTTTCACTTCGGTAAGGGTATCAACACCGGTAAGCAAGATGTCAATGCCTGTGCCGCCGTCAATCTCAGTGCTTAGGACATCTTCAAGGGATGGCAGAACAATAATGTCATTATCTGCACCGCCATCAAGACGTAGATCGCCTACGCCGCCAAAGAGGAGGTCGTCGCCATCACCGCCAAGCAGGGTGTCAGCACCATCACCGCCAATGAGGGTATCATTGCCGCTACCACCAATGAGGATATCGTTGCCAGCACCGCCATCAAGGGTGTCGTTGCCACCAAGGCCGAGCAGGATATCGTTATCAGCACCGCCGTAGAGGGTGTCGTTGCCGTCAGCAGGTTCATTGCCTTGGGCTTCCATTTTGTCAGCTGCACTAACGAGCTTATCGAGATTTTCAGCTTTTTGAGCTTCATCCATTAAAGCTTTTACAAGTTGAGAAGAGTTGTCTTTATCATCAACTTTATTATCGCCATTAACATCCCAATTGACGTTTTTCATGTTAGCTTCGGTGTAATGGTTTGCATTAAGTCCAAGCTGTCCAGCCAATGTGCTTATATCACCAATTTCACCATCACCGATAACAAGGTCTTCACCGCCTTGGCCAAAGGCCACATCATCACCTTTACCGCTGACAATTATGTCATGATCGGTTGCACCGGTTCCTTTATAAAGTTCTTCAAACTTTTCACGATTGTTTACAATAAAAAACATGCCCACGTTGATATTTGGTCTAAAGAATTGACCACCTACTGTAATTTTCAACATGTTTTTTACAGCAAAGATTATATCATTTTCATTCATACCGGCAATAAGCAATTCATTTCCATCACTTCCCTTGGCAACACTAGCGTCAAAGGCGTTTTTGGTCATGGTACCTACTTCTGGTTTGAACATGTCAGCACCGTTGGTGATAATCCTAATGGTGTCCGCGTCACCTTTGAA
>CAYJHU010000426.1:0-1271 GCA_964369655.1 uncultured Desulfovibrionaceae bacterium
TTTTGAAGGGGGTTTGGGGGAAACTTTTTTTCAAAAAAGTTTCCCCCAAAAAAAAGCAGGATTTTACTCTGAAGTTCTGTTTACTTCAATAACTGTCGGTATTTTATTTATAGTTTCAATGATTTGATAAAGCTGCTCGGCATTGACTACTTCGATGACGGTGTCAATATGCGAGCGTCCGTCTATTCTGTCTTCTGAGCGTAATTCAGCAATATTTACATTATTTTGTGCAAAAATTTGTGTAACTTTGGCAAGCATACCCTTTTCGGCGCGCGATATAATATGTATGCGTGATTGGTAGGGCTTGTTGCTGTCTTCTCCATCCCAGTGCACAGAGATGAGTCGTTCCGGCTCCATATTGGCCACATTGATACAGTCACTGCGATGCACGCTGGTGCCAAAACCACTGCTGATATAGCCGATGATGGCATCACCCGGTACGGGATTACAACATTTAGCATAGCGCACTAGTACGCCATCCACACCAGAAATACTGACACCTTCGGGCTTTTTGGGCTTTGGGCCTTTTTCCTTTTCCTTGACGGGCTCTTGCGCCACGGCATCAGGATTTAGGATGGCAAAAAGCTTATTGAGTACCCTGCGCGGTGTGTTGTGTCCATAGCCAACGGAGGCAAAAAGATCGTCGGTATTATCAAGGTTCATGTCCGAAGCAATAAGACCGAGCTGTCCGCTCTTAAGGGCTTTTGCTACATTTAGACTGAGCTTGCGTCCTTCTTTTTCCAGCATTTCTTTGCCAAGACGCAGGGCACGGGCGCGTTCTTCGGTGCGTAGGTAATGCTGAATACGACTGCGAGCTTTGGCTGTTTTGACCATTTTGAGCCAATCTCTGTTGGGGTGGCGTGATTGGTCGGTAATAATTTCAACGATGTCACCATTTTTAAGCGGCGTACCTAGAGGAACAAGCTTGCCATTGACCTTGGTTCCGCTACAGTGATGCCCCACCTTGGTGTGAATGTGGAAGGCAAAATCCAGAGGGGTTGCGCCTTCCGGCAATTCTTTAACGTCGCCCTTGGGAGTGTAGACAAATACTTCGTCTTTAAAGAGATCAAGGCGCAAAGAGTGCATAAATTCTTTGGAGTCGGATTCATCCCTTTGGCGCTCAAATATTTCACGAAGCCATGTAAACTGCTCTAAATCTTTAGGATTAACCTTTTTCTTTTCTTTATACAGCCAATGCGAGGCTACGCCATGTTCGGCTTGATTGTGCATTTCTTCGGTGCGGATTTGTATTTCAATGCGCTCGCCTTCAG
>CAYJHU010000427.1:0-1255 GCA_964369655.1 uncultured Desulfovibrionaceae bacterium
AGCCCAAGGCAAAGCATGGCTGCCATGGCCAGCGAACCGAAAGTATTTAATACATGGCACTTCTTAAGCACGGCCTTGTAACGATTGATGAGATTGCCAAGGGCATTTTTGGATAGTTGCATGGGGAGTTCCTTATGGGGAGCGAATATTGCTTTCTATATGTTTCTAAAATTTACAAAGTCTTGGCTTAATATCAAAATGTCTCTTTCTTGTCAACAATGGTAAACATGATAAAGGGATAAGGTAAAAATACTTCCCAAAAACACTTACCATTTACCAAATCAAGCCTTATGTAAAAAGTGGGCAAGGTGGCTCCCCTGAGCGTGCGATTGTCATTTGAAGGACGAATAATGAGTCAACTGCAGGATAGCGCGAACAATTTGCAATGCTCAGTGTCCTTCCTTCGCCAATATCATCTTTGACGGAGTGACGCTTGATACGATTGGTTTAGACCTAACCATTGTGGCGGATAATAGTCTTGTGGGGCGTGGTGAATCCTTTGTGGAGAGCGGAACTGTTGGTAGTGGAAACGTGCCACTGTAGGCTCCGTGCGCACTGAAGATGCCAGCGGTATTTCTGCCACCAATGATGGCGAACGTTTGAGAATTACGGGCCAGTCTACACTAACACTGCCATTGCCACCAACGGCTGGGGGCTTGGCAATGCCACCTTTGCCAATGTGAGTACCGACAGCGCAACCCTGAAGGTTGACGGAGTAAATTGAGATGAAACAGGCGGTATATTCACCGTTACCCTTACGCAAAATGCCTTTAATCTTGGCGCTGGCTATACAAAGTACCACGGGCGATTTCAGCGGTACGGACAACGATTTCGATTTTTACGGCGTGTCCCTATATGTTGGCTAGAGCCATTAGCAAGGACATTGCCACCGATAACGGCTGGACATTAACACCCAAACTGGATATGGGCTTTATTACCGCTGGGGTCCTTGCCATGTGGCAGATTGACCCCTCACTTTGACCCTTTTTTGTGAAAAGGGGGTATTCGAGGGATTTTTTGACCCGAAATAAGGATTTTGCATGCTGAAAAAAGAAAAGGGTTTCATGTGTTTAGCTATAATCCATTGTCTTCTTTTGGTGCGAGGGCGAGACTCGAACGCTCGAATCCATTCGGCCTTGCAAAGGGTTAAAAATATTAAATAAATTTTTGGGGTAGAGCAGTGTACCCCTTCACTTTAATCTACCACTTTGACCCACTAAAATCAAGATTACTTTGCTAACCAAAATGGATTATT
>CAYJHU010000428.1:0-1246 GCA_964369655.1 uncultured Desulfovibrionaceae bacterium
TTTCAAATCTCACCGTTAACGGCTATGGGCAGTACAACACCTTAACGAACATCAGCGTCGCCACCAATACTCCCGATGAGGTCGTTGCCGCCGGCAATTACACCTTTAGCGGAAAGAGCACCTTTGCCGGCATTACTAAAGACAGAAGCGGCAATGTGGACTCTATTATCAATGGCGATGGTGCTGTCGTAAACCTTAGCGGCAATGGCGGTTTCGACTTAAGCGCTGGAAGTATTACGGTAAATAATGGTGAACTTGGGCTTGGCTGGGATGTCATAGGTAAAACCGACGGCGGCACCGTAAAAGGTGATATCATTATTGACCAAGCTTCTGGTAAAACAGCAGAAGTCTATGCTTATGGTACTAAGGTCATCGTTGAAGGCATAACCGAAGTTAAAAATGGTGGTACCTTTCAAGTTACACGCGACAGCATCCTTGAAGTTCAGGGCGGCATAAGTATTGATGCTAGCTCACACTTTTTTGCTTATGGCGATGTGACCACCACCGGCCTTTCCATGGCTAGCGGTGCTGACATTGAGATTTCTTCAGGCAAAACTGTAAGCGTAACGAATGCTGTAAACTTAGTCGGCGGCTTTATGAATGTTGGTGCTGGTACCCTTGAAGCGGCAGGATTTACCAATACCACCGCAAACTTGACCCTTACAGATGGCACGCTCAAAACCACTAACGGCATGACCACCGACAAAAACTTGACCATTACCAATGCGACCTTTAACCTTGCGGGTGGTAATATGGACGTGTCTGGTGTAGTCTTTACCGCTGGTGCAGCGGCGAGCTTACTCACTGCCGAAGGCACCACCCTCACCGCCGGTATAGGCACCATAGGGGTGAATGCCAGCGCAGAGGCCAGCGGCACAGCCAGCGTAGTGTGGGATGCTTCCGACAGCATAAATGGCAATGTGGTCATTGACGGTTTAGCTACACGAGAATTTGATTTTACTGATACTGGTGATTTCGGTGACTATAAGGATTTAAGTGACGCTGCAAAACTTGCCTATGGCAATGATGTGAAGCTTAGCTTTAACGACATTAGCTTTAGCGGCGTAAATTTAACCATTGTTGGAGATAATGCCCTTACAGGCTTTGCCGATACCACTGTGAGCCTTGGCAGTGGATTAAAAGATAATACATCCGCCATTGTGGGCGCTGTGAGCGGCGGCGATGGTACAACACCCCTCACCATGGGCACAGGCAGCAATTTGACCATTACCGGCAATAGCGTCGG
>CAYJHU010000429.1:0-1245 GCA_964369655.1 uncultured Desulfovibrionaceae bacterium
GTACCGGCTTGAGCAGCTTCGGTGGTTACACGGTCACTACCAAGTTGTGTGTTACCAAAAATACGCACGCGAATTTTATTATTACTCTTTTTCTCAAGAATTTCTTTGAACTTTTCATAACCAACAGTCACGTTATTGCCTGGAGCCATTGGGTGACCGATACGCAAAGTTACAGGTCTTTCTGCAAGTGCGTCTGTAATACCTGCGCCAAATACCATGCTTGCCATTAAGACAGCTTTTAAACCTAAACCAAATTTCATCAAAATCTCCTCAGTAAGGGGTTTATTTATGTTCCACTCTGGACTCGTCTGAAATGAAGAATTTCCCTTGTGAATAAATTCTCCAAACCAATTTCCAAGCTGAAATAGCAAATACCGTGCCTAAAAAGCAAGCCCTATTTTGAGGAAATTTTTCATTTTTGTGAGATTTATTTTAATGATTTTTCCCATACACAAAAAAACAGCACACAGCAGTCGCATTTTTGCAACATACACGATTCGGTCATTTTTCCCGTAGTAGTAAAAAAAGCTACAATATTGTAGGATATTAAATAACCGCACTAATGGAAGCATAGCACAAAGAAGACTTTTGTCTATGCTGTTATTATAAAATTCTACTTATTGTTTTAACAAGTTTAACATGTTATTTGCATGTTGCATTTTTGCGACTAGGCAGAATAACGAAAAGGGCTCTTTTGTTGCATTTTTGCAACATCATAATTTCTTTTTTAATAAAAGTTATTCCTGTTAGTTGCATTTTTGCATCCTTTGGGTGATTTACGTATTTCTTATTCCTTTACACGAAATTTATTATATTGTTATATTTGACTTTTTACACACTTTTAACATTGTGGCACAAGGAATGCAATAGCAAAAGCAAGAGGGCATGCCTTGACAAACAGACATTACTTCTTAGTATATCGGCGTGGAGCTATATAAAGAAAGCAGAACAAATAAGTACTATTTAAATGCGCTTTGTCTAGCAAAAAATACAGAATACCAACATTCAACAGCCTTAAGGAGTTCATCATGAGCCAGTTTCAATGTGACTGCGTTTCCCCACAAGAGCAACGCTTACAAGACCGTATCGAAGGTAAAGAAGACCGCTTCCGTCAATCACATAAGCGTGTTTTCACCATGCTCGAGCGTTTTGAAAATCAAAAGCCCCGTATCGATATAGAACGTGCCTTATATTTCACCGAGTCCATGAAGCAAACCGAAGGTCAACACCTTTCTTTGCGTTGGG
>CAYJHU010000430.1:0-1235 GCA_964369655.1 uncultured Desulfovibrionaceae bacterium
CGACCAAGCGTTATCTTAACATGTCGCGCAATTGCCACCACTACATCCCCCGCATTTACTAGGGGCGCTTGGCATTGACGGAGCAAACTCACCGCCGCCGCCATTGGCACTATCGCCACTTCGCCGCTTACTAGGGCGAGAGATCAGCTTTTGACAGTTTTCCTCACCGCATTTTGGGCAGTTTGGCAACTCTGCACCAAAAACAATTTCTTCAAACTCTTGCTCACATTTTTCACAATAATATTCATAAATAGGCATAACAATCTCTCATAAATTCAAATATATTCGATTACTCCCCTAGGGAATCCAAACCCAAGGCGGCAACATTTTCAAATAAATAATAATCCACTAAGCGGCACAGCAAATGCCCAGCGGCAATATGTATTTCTTGGATAAGTGGGGTTAAGCTGTGTGGCACGGGCAATAAAATGTCACAAAGTGCCTCCATCTGTCCAGCATTTCCCGTAAGTCCGAGTGTAACGATTTCAAGATTTTTTGCAGCATGCAAAGCCTTAATAACATTAGGGCTGTTCCCAGATGTGGAAATAGCTATCAACACATCACCACTTTGTCCAAGCGCCTCTATTTGTTTTGAAAAAATATTTTCAAAGCCAAAGTCATTCCCAATGGACGTAAGGGTCGAAGTATCAGTTGTAAGTGCAATGGCCGGCAAAGGCGGTCTATCCATCAGAAATCGATTGACAAATTCACCTGCCAAATGTTGCGTATCGCCGGCGCTTCCGCCATTTCCGCACAATAAAATCTTTTTGCCTTGCGCTAGAGCCATAGCAAGGGTGCGCGCGGCTTTATCTAAGGTTTCAGTGTGTATAGCAAAAAATTCCTCACGCAAACGCACGCCCTGTTGCACATAATCAGTCACAATATCTTGCGCCGAAAGTAAAGTGGCGACATAGCCTTGCCCTGATGATTTTGAATTTTCCACAACTGCTCCATATTATGAATTAAAGACTTCTTGGAGGCTCTGCCTCCCAGATCCTCCGACTACTACAAAAGGGGGGGATTATCCCCTTTGGAAACCCTTATGCGCCCTTTTCAACAAGTTGAAAAGAACGGGTACATTATATAAAATAGGATTCTCTTCGTAACTACATAAATATAAGTCGAAAAGACTCAGATGACAAGCTTTGTGTGTTGATTACAACGCTTGCCCATATGTTGTGGCGGGAAAATGTTCATTAAAAAAATTAACTACTGTCGCCATGAAAGTTTTTTGA
>CAYJHU010000431.1:0-1218 GCA_964369655.1 uncultured Desulfovibrionaceae bacterium
TTTTATCATTTTGCTTTTTACTCTTTGCGCATATTGCTATGTGCAACATGGTGCAAGCCAGTGAGCCTGAAAGTGCACAAGAAAATCATTCTATCACGCTTGACGTATTGCTTGAAACACAGAGCCTTAGAGAGTTGCGTACTCTTGGGGTAAAGTTTAACAAAGAAGACAAAGAAAGTGCGCAAATTTTAGTTTCACACGGCGAAGGCACTTGGCTTGCTGATATTCGTCTTGAAGCAGGCAGCAGTGATAAAATTTCCATTATTGATTTTATACTACCCAAAACTGATGACACGTTTTTTAGCATTGTTAGAGTGCTCTCAATGCTTAACTATCGCCCTTTGTTTAGCGAGTTTTTTATATCTGAAATTAGCCACGAGCCGCAATCCATTGCTTTTTGGAAGCGCAGTGACAACGCACAAGAAGATCATGACTATTATACCAGAGCATTGTACTCAAGCATTTTTGCGAGCATGACAGGGCATATGCAAACCGTACTTGTTCGCGCCAGTGACTTTGCTACAGCGCAAAAAGACAAGCCTTCTTCTGCCATGCCGGTTTTTATCTTAAATGCTAACTCACCAGCCAAAGTGCAGTTAAGCTTTACACAAAACTCAAAAGAGATTATGGAGCAAACGCTTAAAGCGGCAAAAAATTCAAAAGAAAAACTCCCTTTTCCACTTAAAGACATGAAGCAAGCCTATGCCGATGCTACCGAAAATAAATCTATCCCTGATGAGCGAAAGCCTACGGATATAATACTTTTTCCCAAAGATGCCGACTTAGCACGCGCCCGTGATGCCATCATTGAGCCGAGCCATGAGCCATACAACATTGGGGGCTGGCTTAGCCGCGGAACTATTACGTTTCCTATACAAATAGCTGAGGCCGGCATATACTCGATTAACCTTTTATATAGCAAGCAAGCATTCGACGGCTCCACGGCCGATTTACTTGTACACGTGGCAAATGATACCCACGCTGACACTGAAACTGCTTGTAGGGCTTTTTTGCCAGCTACCGGCTCTAACTGGGCAACCTATCACGAAATACGCGTGGGGAGTGTGGAACTTGTAAAAGGCAAAAACTATCTTATTTTTAGCGACGCAGCGCACAATAAAAGACAATATGTCATGAACTTGCGTGAGGTACGTTTGGTGAAAAAGTAATACCAATTCAAGATAAAGGGATGATTTATGTTTAAAATCGTAAAGAAAA
>CAYJHU010000432.1:0-1202 GCA_964369655.1 uncultured Desulfovibrionaceae bacterium
GGAAGGGGAACTTTTTGGCGCTAGCAAAAGTTCCCCTTCCCCCCACAAAAAAACTAAAAACTAAAATCTAAAACTAAAACGTTATTGTGGAATCTGCAATCTATCGCCGAGTATTTCTTTGACGGCGGCGATGAGTGGGTACATGGCTTCTGGTGGAAGCGTGACGTCGCCCATTTCGCATTCACGGTCGAGGAAGAGGTATTTCTGTGTTCCTAGACGGTGGTAGGGAAGCATTTCATATTCCACATTGGGGAAAGGCTTAATAAAGTTTGCAATGGCGACCACGTCTTCTACGCTGTTATTGAAGCCGGGGATAATGGGCGTACGGCAACGAATATGAAGATTTGGATTGTTTTCTGCAAGCTTGCGGAAGTTTTCGAGGACGATTTTGTTATCGCCACCGGTAAATTCTTTGTGCTTTTCGCTATCAATGTGTTTGATATCGAAGAGTACGGAGGTGAGGCTTGGCGAGGCTTCTTCGTATGCTGACCAAGGGGCAACGCCGCAGGTTTCAATGGCAGTTTTGAGACGGCGGCGGCGTGCTTCGCGCAGGAGTGCGCTGGCAAAGGAGCCTTGCATCATGGGTTCGCCACCAGAGAGAGTCATGCCTCCGCCTGAACGGGCATAGAAGGCCGCGTCTTGTTCGACCACTTTAAGTACATCGTCAACGCTGCGGTAATCGCCGTAAATAATAAGACTTTTTGCAGGGCAGGCCTGTGCGCAATGCATGGGGCAGCCTTTGCATTTGCTACGGTCGATGGAAATTTTGTCATCGTCACGGCGGCTGATGGCGTCATTGGGGCAAGCTTTAATGCAGTGTTGGCACTTGCTTAAGGTAAGACATCGATTTTCGTTGAATGCGAGTTCCGGTTCACGTTCTTGGGATTCAGGATTACTACACCAGCGGCAGCGTAGCGGGCAGCCTTTTAAGAATCCGATGGTTCTGATTCCGGGACCATCATGTACAGAAAATTTTTGAATATTAAAAACGACCCCAGTTTTTTTTCTATCTTCAAAGCTACTCATATTTGAAACCCCTAAAAGTGCGTGAAAGGGGATTCGAATAAATCCGAATCCCCTAAATAGTCTATTTAATTGTTATAACCTGTTTTAGAACGCGCCATGTGAGGTACGTGCAATAAGGTCATTTTGAAGGTCTGGGCTAAGGTCGCAGAAGTAAGCGCTGTAACCGGCGATACGTA
>CAYJHU010000433.1:0-579 GCA_964369655.1 uncultured Desulfovibrionaceae bacterium
ATAAAATCTAGTGTAAATGGGGTTATTAAAAATATTAATGCTTTAACTTTAGGGAAACTTTCAGTTATGCTTGGAGCAGGTAGAGTTAATAAAAATGATTTTATTAACTATGGAGTTGGAATTAAATTACATAGAGTAATTGGTGATAAAGTTAAAAAAGGTGATACTTTATGTGAGGTATTTATAGATGATGTTGTTAATTTAGATGAAGTTGGAGATATTTTTGATATTGTTTAAATTAACTTGTAAAAATATTGATTTTATTGTATAATACGTGTTAAAGAGAGGGATTTTATATGGAAAAAATTTATTTAGAAAAAAATAATGGAAAGAAAAAGAAAAAAAATAATATGAATACATCTGTTTTATTAAGCTGTATTTTATCTATTGTTGCAATAGCAGGTATTTTATCAACTACAATTAATACTTCTTATGCTATTCCAACAATTGCTGGATTACCTGATAGTTTTGTAGGGGATCAAATTGTTGAACAAACTGCTACTGGTAGAAGTACTGGGGGGCAACCATTTTTAATTAATACTTATCGTACTGATAGTGGGGATATAGTTTATTGTTTAG
>CAYJHU010000433.1:589-1201 GCA_964369655.1 uncultured Desulfovibrionaceae bacterium
TAATTTAAGTGGATCTGTATTATTAAGTTGTATTTTGTCAGTTATTGCAATAGCAGGTATTTTATCAACAACTTTTAATACTTCTTATGCTATTCCAACTATTGCTGGATTACCAGATACTTTTGTAGGGGATCAATTAGCTGAACAAACTGCTAGAGGTAATGGCACATTTTTAATTAATACTTATCGTACTGATAGTGGGGATATAGTTTATTGTTTAGAAAGAAATGTGGCAGTTGGAGATGGTTCTACTTATACTAAGGGTGAAGAAATTACAGATTATGGATTACTTTACTTAATGGCTAATGTATTTCCTCATCAAAAATTTGTTGATGCAACTGGAAATATAATGTCAGATGAAGTACAAGTTTGGTTGTCTCAAGCTACAATTTGGCAATATTTATATCAAACAGGTGCTTTAGAAAATCAAAGTGATATAACAACTAACTTAGCTTTATTACCTACAATAACAGCTATTGAATATGGTGCTCCAGTTCCTGTTGGTAATCCGCAACCAACTGCTAACTTAAATGGTAATGCATATGATAATTATGTTAAACCGTTAGTAGATGCAGCTGTTGCTAATAGTACAGCTCCTAGTAAAACATTAGA
>CAYJHU010000434.1:0-1199 GCA_964369655.1 uncultured Desulfovibrionaceae bacterium
AATCACAATTTAACAAATTCAGGGAATATTATTGTAACAGCACAAAGCGGAGATGCTACTGCTCAAAACAACTCCAACCCCAGCGCCTTAGCCACCGCCACCGGCATGTATGCTTTGGGTACAGGTAATCACATGACAAATTCAGGTCACATTACTGTTGATGCAAAAGGCGGAAATGCTGAGATTAGCGGTGCAGGCACAAGCGCCATTGCCCATGCTTTCGCCTATGGTATGTATGTTCGAGGAACTCCAACTGCCGGGGGTGAGCATTTAATCAATAACTATGGGATTATTAATGCCACAGCAACAGCAGGTACTGCAAGTGGTGCTGGTGATAAGTATGCAGCAGCTCATGCTTTTGAAGTATTTGGATATAATAGCTATAGCGTTGGAACTTTTGCTACTACGCTTCAGCCTTGGACTATTGATGTTGCCAATAGTATTACAGATACAGTTTTTGGTATACAGCCTAACGAAAAAATCAACTTCAAAAACACAACCCTCATTTTACGCCCACAAGTGACTACCCAAGGCGTAGAGCTTGGCAAGGTTTACAATGTCAAGGATATGATTGCTATTGCTAATGGTGACGTAAATGACGATGGTGCTGTTTCTCTTCCAACAGTCAACGAGGTAACAGGAAATATAGCTTCTGCCATTGCCGAAGTACCTTTTTTAAAGGCAACCCTTACCAATGGTGCTGACCCTCTCAGTGCCACCGTGCGTCTTGATGCGAATGTCAATGCCCACACCTCTCCGGGTAGCGTTTCTGCCATGCAGACTTTAACGCAAGTGCAAGGACAAATGAGTAATATTGCACGCGAGTTATTGCAATTAAGCTATAATGACATCTTTACCAAGTTAAACACTGACACTGTGGGCATTGGTGGAGGTTCAGAAATTGAGGATAGTAAATGGTCAGCGTTCTTAATTCCTTACGCGAACTTTTTTAATAATAGCGAATATGGCTTTGATGGCAGCAATGTGGGTTTTACCGGCGGCGCAAGTTATAGAGTTAATGAGCAATTTTCCCTTGGGGCGCATTTTGATTTTAATGTGAGCGATTTTGACGCGGACAGTGTGAATATGACCAGCGATGCAACTTCCATTGCTGTGGGATTGCACGCCACCTATACTATCACGCCAGAGTGGTATGTGCGCGCGCAAGCCACCTTTGCCCATAGCCAAACGGACAATGA
>CAYJHU010000435.1:0-1194 GCA_964369655.1 uncultured Desulfovibrionaceae bacterium
AAACGCACCGCCATGCAATCATTGGCTGAAATGTACAAGAATAATAGTAAATAAGGGCTATTTCTTCTTAATAAAATTTTTATCCAAAAAGGGAAGTAGGCCTATTTTCAAAGCATCTTCTTGCTCTTCTTTAGGAAGATTTTGCAATTTTCTTGTCAATATTTTTAACTGATTTAGTCGCAGTACAGGGTTATTTTTTAAGTTTTGCGGTGTGCAAAAATCTGGCTCAAATGGGAAAATTCCAAGTTCTTCGCAGATTATGCGCCCTTTATTTCCAAGGGTGCTTACTGAAACGCCAAAATGCTTAGCAATACTTTGTTGCGAGATGTGATGTTCATTGGCAGGGTCATATAAAAAGTTTGCTATAGCAATGGCATGCATGACCCCTGCGGCCCAAGATGCGGGCTGACTACGGTCCATGGGCAAGAGCATGCCGCATATTTCCTGCAATAATTTTGTTGCTATATCCAAATATTCTTGGGAAAGATGTTTTTGAATAAATTCTGCTATAAGGGGCTGTATTTGTAGATAGCGCGGATGCTTTAAAACATCCTCAATACTTAGAGTTGCATAGCTGTCATCATCAAAATCATCATCATCGAGTTCATCCCAGTCGACATATTGCGGCGGGCTTTCACCACTGCTTGCCACAACGCGTGGAAATTCTTTTTTAGGAAGTTCAAGGGGGTGAATGCTCAGAAGTTTTACCCGATGCCACCAATCATCCCCAAAGTCAAACCAATAAAAAAATATATAACCTTCGTCGAGGTTTAAGGAAGCGATACTGGTTTTGGATGCGTCGCGCGCCTGAGGTTCTTCAGGGAAAAAACCACCAAAATCATCATCTGTGTTCACCCCAAAGCGAGTAACATTTTTAGCCATAGGCTTTTTCCCGCCAAATTGAAATTCATACAAATGCTCGTCGTCTCTATCAAAAGCATCAAAAATGGCATCATGCAAAGTTTCAAGTGTCTGAGAACCAATAATTTCAATGGTGCGTGTAGGTGGTTTTGGATTTTCACGCATGAATTTTTCGGTCACGGGGCCACTTATTATGGCTACCTCAAAAGAAAAAACAATATTCTTTGCATTTACTCTTTTGTTTTTAGAAAATGGTACACGCATCTATCTACCTCTTTGCTGTGATTTTAACACTACTTTATAACGAGCTATATTTTCTGTCCAGCGTGAAAA
>CAYJHU010000436.1:0-1189 GCA_964369655.1 uncultured Desulfovibrionaceae bacterium
AAGCTTACTTATGACGATCCAGAAGGTCTTATCTCCCGCTTTATCGTAAACGAAACCTCTTCTTTCCGTTCTTCCATTCAGTGGGTACATGACTACGAAAAAATCTTAAAGCGCGGTTTCAACGGCATTCGTGAAGAAGCTCTTGAAAAGATTGCTGCTCTTGATCCTAACAGCCCCATCGACAACGTAGAAAAGAAACCTTTCCTTGAGTCCGTAGTTATCGTTTGTGAAGCTATCGTACTTTGGGCCAAGCGTCACGCTGTTCTTGCTCGTGAAATGGCTGCTAAAGAATCTGATCCTGCTCGTAAAGCAGAACTCTTGCTCATGGCTGAAAACGCTGAGCACGTACCTGGCAACCCAGCTCGTAACTTCTACGAAGCCGTACAAAGCCAATGGTTCACTCAAATGTTCTCCCGTATTGAGCAAAAGACCGGTACCACCGTATCTAACGGTCGTATGGACCAATACTTCTACCCCTACTATGTCGCTGACATGGAAGCTGGTGTACTTACAGAAGACAAAGCTATTGAACTTATGGAGTGCATGTGGGTAGGCATGGCCGAATTCATCGACATGTTCATCTCCCCCACTGGCGGCGCCTTCAACGAAGGTTATGCTCACTGGGAAGCTGTTACCGTTGGTGGTCAAACCCCAGACGGTCGCGACGCTACCAACGAAATGACTCACCTCATTTTGAAGTCCAAGCGCGAATTCCCATTACACTATCCTGACCTTGCTGCCCGTATTCACAGTCGCGCCCCTGAAGCATACCTTTGGGACGTTGCCGAAACCATCAAAGACGGTTCCGGTTTCCCCAAACTCATCAACGACGAAGAAGTTGTACCATTGTATGTTTCTAAGGGTTGCACCTTCGAAGAAGCCCTTGACTACGCAGTATCCGGTTGCACCGAGTGCCGTATGCCTAACCGCGACACCTACACCTCTGGTGGCGCCTATGTTAACTTTGCTGCAGCAGTAGAAATGGCTCTTTACAACGGTAAGATGAAGAAGTACGGCGACGTACAACTTGGTATCGAAACTGGCGATCCTTGCAGCTTCAAAACTTGGGACGAATTCTTTGATGCCTACAAAGCTCAGCACATGCTCTTCTTAAAGACTGCATTTACTCAGCAATACATCATCAACAACCTTCGCGCAAAGCACTTTGCACAGCCCATGGGCTCTGCCA
>CAYJHU010000437.1:0-1187 GCA_964369655.1 uncultured Desulfovibrionaceae bacterium
TCATCTTTTGCGCCAGCGTTTTGCAACACTTCAGAGGTGCTATTGCCATCAACATCACCAGCCACAAAGATTTCAACACCCGTGATGCGCCCATCATTGATGGCATCCTTCATGTCAGATAAAGAATCTACGCCAGCCAACAAGACATCCATGTCTTCGCCGCCATCTACATGTAAGACGTCTTGCAATGCAACTTTATCTATAGCATTGCCATCGGCATCCTTAATGTTAAACTTAAAGAGGTCGCTACCGCTACCACCAAGCATGATATCATGTCCGCCACCGCCAACAAGCACATCATCACCACCAAGGCCGAGCAGGATGTCGTCGTTTTCGCCACCGTAGAGGGTGTCGTTACCGTCAGGTGTTTCACCTGCTTTGGCTTCCATATTTGTAGCTACGGTTTTAAGAGCAGCCAGCTTGCTCGGATCTTGTGCTGCATCAACTAATGCTTTCACAAGGGCGGCACTATCGTCAGCAGTATTATCATCGTTATCAGCGTCAGCAACAGTTTTGAGAGCTTCCTCGGTGTATTTATTACCATCAAGCCCAACTGCTGTGGCCAATGCTTGAATATCACCAATTTCACCGTCGCCAATGATCAAGTCTTCACCAGCTTGACCATACGCAATATCATCACCAGCGCCGCCAATAAGGATATCGTGGTCACCCTTATTTTCTGTAGTAACAGTTGCAAACCATTCAGGATGATTAGCAATGTAGAGCATAGCTTCGTTGATGGTAGGCACATATTGCTGGCCATTAATGACGAAGTTCAACTCAATCTTGACTGCATCAATAACGTCTTGCTCGTTCATACCACCAATTATAAGGTCATGCCCTGCACCTGCATCAGAAACGCTGGATTCAAAGCTATTGCCTGAAATGCTACCTGATTCAGGTTTAAAGAAGTCAGAAGCATCATCAGTGATTTTAACTTCATCGGCAACACCGCTAAAGTGACCTCTTAATTCATCAGCATCTAAGTCAGGGCTTCCTGTGAAGCCAATAACTGTGAAGTTGCCATCTCCTTGAAGTGCAGCATTAAGCTGGTCTACAGGTGATGGGTTGATTGTGCTTGTAGACGCTTCACCGCCTTTATATGAAGCAGAAAGTGTCCATCTTTCATCATCGCCACTTTGGTCATTGCTGGTAAGTGTAAGCGTATAATCGCCATCAGTCCAAGT
>CAYJHU010000438.1:0-1176 GCA_964369655.1 uncultured Desulfovibrionaceae bacterium
ATAAGCCGCCTGTGGCGGCGCCCTATGAAGGAAGTGCACAGCCGGTGGGTGGTTAGTCGTCATTGAAAAAATACTAACAATAACAAAATTTGAGCGTTAGTGAAAATTTTGCGCCACGGAAAATGAGCCATAATTCACTTATGGCGGGGGCGAAGCGACATTTGAAGTGGGCGTGCCTTTCTGAAAAATGTGTGAAGGCACGTTTTTCAGCATCAACTAGTTAAATATTTTTTGGGGGAAAGATTTTTCCCCCATTTTATATTTCAATTACATAATTTTCCCAAAACTTGAGCCCACTTTTTTCATGCCGGAAAGTAAGGTTTTTGAGCTGTCGAGCATGGGGGAAATGCTTGCGGCTTTATTACTATACATTTGGCTGCTTGTTTGATCAGCGCGCCCTTGATTTCTATAGCTCCAAGCGTCAAGGTCTTTGTTATATGCATTCCAATCCCCTTGCTCCTGAATGGCCAGTGCATCAATTTCCCCTTTTTCTGCGGTGTCAAGGTTTAGATCTAGGTTTGAACCCACATCCACCGTGCTTCCGCTGGCGCCTTGCACTGCTCTTTGCGCGCCAATTATTTGTGCGGCTTCTTGTCTTTTTTCTAAACTGTCTTCGTAGGCGTCACGTTGGATTTTTTTGCTTTCTTCTTCAGCTATTTGCGCGTTCCCTTCTGCCACCTTGGCATTATATTCTGCCATGTCGCTCTGGTATTCGGCTTGAGCTTTTTGAGATTCAGCTTGTTGGTATGATCCTAAAACGCTGAGCGCTGTGCCGCCGATGCCTGCCACTGCTGATATAATCGGTAATGCCGCTGCTATTGGTGCCATGTTAACCTCCTAGTTTTTTCATATATTGTGTGCTTATGGCTTTATAGCCAAGCCTTTTCATAAAGTGTTTTGCCTGCATTGCGTAAGGAACTGTATTAACAACACAGCTTACGCCGCGCTCTTGTAAAGTATTCTCTGCATGACGCATAAGCGAGTAACTTTCCCAGCCCCTATTTTCAGCCTTTATATAAAAAGCATCCGATGTGGCCGTAAGTTTACCCATATTGTGCGTGTCCGGAGCAAGGAAATACAGGGCGTAGCCACATAACTCGCCGTTTTCATTTCGTACCGTTACAATGTGCAAAGCATCGGCATTCAATAAAGCCTTGTACATATTAAAGTCTATGG
>CAYJHU010000439.1:0-1165 GCA_964369655.1 uncultured Desulfovibrionaceae bacterium
ACCTTTAAGGGCACCACCACCCTTGGCACTGTGACTAATAGCGGCTCTATTACAGCCTTAAACAGTGTAGCCTTTAATGAAGGCTATGAAAGTGCTGGTACTTTGAATATCGGCAATGCTAGCACGGCGGGTGCTGTGACCCTTGCGGCTAATAAAGGCATGAGCATTCAAAGCGATGGCACATTGAATGTGCTCAATGGCACGCTGGATGTATCTGGCGGTACGCTAACCGTGGCAGATGATGCAACAACCTTTGCCACCGGTGCGGACGGTGTGCTTAAAGCTAAGGCTTCTGATTTTGGGGATATTACTGAGGCAGGTGGATTTACTCTGGGTACAAATGTAGCCAAGCAACTCACCAATGCAGGTGAGCTTATCCTTACCAATGTGGGCTTTGACAGCATGAGCAAGGCCGCTAATTTAAAATTGCAAGCCGATGCCGATTGGCAAAGCCTTGTAATAGGTAGTGGTGATGTAATCTTGCAAAATAATGGAAGCGACATTAGCTTAATTGGTCTCTACTCCCTCACCTATGTGGATGAAAGCAAGCAACTTGACACTGAGAATATCATGGCCGGCAACCTTACTGACCCTGCTGGCACTGGCAGAACTGTTAATGCGGCTAGTATTGTAGCAAATACTGACGAAGGCGGTGCGACAGACTCCACCATAAGCGGCGCAAATGTAAACCTTACCCTCACAGGAAGGGATGCCGGCGGCGGCACGACTAATACAACGCTAGCCCAAGGTGATATGAGCGTTTCCGGCGGTGCCAACCTAACCCTTGGGGTGGCTGATAGCCCTAATGTCTTATACTTTGACGGTGATATTACTGTTGACGGAGGTGATAGTAAGCTTACGGTGAATGGTGCTGTTCATATGAGCGGTACTGACAACATATATCACTCTGTAACGTTAACCGATGGTGCCGATTTAGAAGTACAAGCAGGAAAATATATTAACATAAAAAGCTTGAATAGGTTAGACCCAAACACTTCTCAAGTAAATATTGCTGGATACTTACTCCTACAAGATGCTGTAAGCTTTGAGACTTCCGACTTTGCAACACAAGCAGGAGGCGGCAAAATATATCTTGCTACTTCTGGTTCTTTGATAACTGCGGATACATTAACCTTAAACGGCGGCGGAAATCTCGAGCTGGCTG
>CAYJHU010000440.1:0-1162 GCA_964369655.1 uncultured Desulfovibrionaceae bacterium
TCCCAAGCTGAGGGTTGCGGGTTCAAATCCCGTTTTCCGCTCCATATATTTCAATGGATGATATTGAAAACAATCTTGTTAAATCAAAATAATCTGCAGGATGATTTTAGTCAAAAATATATCATTACGATGATGATTTTTGCCATGTCCTCTTGATTTTATAGATTTCACGTGTCACACGGATAGTGTGTATTCGCATAATAGGTTGCCCAGTGAAATTACTCAAATCTTAGGAGGATTCCCATGCGTCATAGAATTTTTATGTTTTGTTTATGTTTTCTTTTTCTTCTTCCCCAAATTTCTTGGGCCGATGATTTACTTAAGGCCATACAGGATGGAAACTTTGCCAGCGTGGAAAAATTGGTCAAAGGTGGCGAAGATGTTAATGCTTTAAATTCGCAAGGCATCTCTCCATTAATACTGGCAACTGCCATGGGTAACGTCAACATCATGAAATTATTGCTTGATAATAAGGCAAATGTTGAGCTTGCAGATAAAAGTGGCAATACTGCGCTTTTTTATGCAGCAGGATTGGGGAAAAAAGAAGCGGCCCTACTACTCCTTAAAAATAAAGCAAATATAAATGTAAAAAATGCGGAAGGCGAAACTCCGGCCATGGTTGCCGGCAATAAAGAGCAACAAGAAATGCTGCTTTTCTGTTTGCAAAATGGCGCAGATGTCAATGCTAAGTCAAAGACAGGCTCTACCATGCTTATGTACGCAGCTTCCCCTGGCTATGTGGATAGCGTGAAGTTTTTGTTGGATAAAAAAGTAGACGTTAATGCAAAAGACAATGACGGTGCAACAGCCCTTATGTATGTGGTTATGGATGGGGAGAAGGAGCTTATTGAGCTTCTTTTGGCCAGCGGTGCTAACCCTCTCTTGTCTGATAATGATGGGCAAGCGACTATAACCTATGCGCAGGATAATGGGAATGAGGTTGCTTTTGAGTTATTGATGCAGCATATTGAAAAGATGGAAAAAAAGTAAGATAGTCGGCACTAAAAAACATTCTAATAGAATAAAACATTTTATTAATTAAAATATACAAATAAAAATGCCGAAAATAAGGGCATGTAATGCACTTTACGGCATTTTTATGTTTTCAAACTAGGGTTTTTCTGTGACGACTAACAAAATTTTTGCGAAAGCGAAAATTTTG
>CAYJHU010000441.1:0-1160 GCA_964369655.1 uncultured Desulfovibrionaceae bacterium
TTACAAGATTTGCTTTTGGCTAATGACGCGCAACTTCCTAAAAATATAGGAGAAGCATCAAAGAAATTCATTGAAAAACACAAAGTCACCAAGGCTGAACAAAAGTTACAAGTAGCAATAATTGGTAAGAAAAACCTTGCACATCTTGAGGATTTTGCCATGCAAAAGGTTTTGCGCATATCCACAAGCCTTAAGGCACGCTTGCAGGGATTATTGCAGGCTCAGAATTTGAAGCGCTATTTGCCGGCTACTCGCGGGCGCATCAATGGTAATCGCCTGCATGGCTTAAGCGTTCAAGACAGTAGAATCTTCCTTAAGCACACAAAACGAAAAGCTACTAACACGGCCGTGCATATCTTGCTTGATACCTCAGGTTCCATGAGTGACAACATTGATATGGCGTCGCAAACCTGCTTTGCCTTGGCTTCTGCGCTGGGAAACACCAAGGGCATTAATGTAGGCGTGACTACCTTTCCGGCGCATATCACGTCGGGCAAAGTTGCTGGTGTGTTTCCTTTGCTCCAGCATGGGCAAAAGGTGAGTTCGCAATTTGCATTGAAAGCTTGGGGCTGCACGCCACTAACAGAAAGCCTGTGGTGGGTCTATCAAAAGCTTTTGCAGCAGCCAGAACCGCGCAAGATGGTGCTCTTACTCACAGACGGCGAGCCGGATCATCCTGAATCTGCTTTGCACGCCATAAACTACGCAGAAAAAATCGGTTTAGAAATCTATGGCATAGGCATCCCGCCCTGCGGGATCCAAAACATCTTACCAGAACGTAAGAGCATTACCCTTGAAAATATAAACCAATTGCCGCAGGCCATGTTCGGCCTACTGCAACACGCACTCTTAACACAAAAATAAAGGAGACATTATGAACATTTTACCATGGATACCAGTAGTCATTGCCGTGGCGCAAGCCATTAAGGACGTTATGGAAGACTAGAGCGCATTCACATAAACGCCTTTTTGGTTATCTCTGCGTCAGATTTCGCGGGCTTTTTCGGTCGAGTATGAGAAGAATACACTCCACTCAAAGCCCGCTTATCTTCCTTGATATAACACAAAAAATCATTTTATGTGAACACACTCTAAATTAAAAACCAACACAGCAAGAGGAGCAGGGACAACCTGCCTTTCTTGCATTAACATTAAAAAGG
>CAYJHU010000442.1:0-1150 GCA_964369655.1 uncultured Desulfovibrionaceae bacterium
AACTAGCGTTTATGCTCCATGAGACCCTGCATAATGAATTATGCAGAGGTCTCAATATTTCAATTTTATTTGTTTGTATTTTAACGCTCTTGACAATTAAATTCAAAATGTTATTTGGTTGTTATATTAAAAAAGGAGCTTATTATGGGTGGAGATATATTAGCAGGTGTCATTATTTTGGTTGCAGTGGTATTTGTGGGAATGCGCTTCTTTAAGCAAAGCAAGGGCGATTGCGGTTGCGGCAGCAATAAAAAAGGAGCCGGTTGCGGTTCCGGTTGCGGTTGTGGCGGTGATACTCAAGAACCTAAATAGTAGTAGTTATTTTATTTTTTTTGCCCCTTATTCCTTGTCTTTAAGTCGGTGGAATAGGGGGTTTTATAATAAATTATCTGTGCGCAAAACATGCACAATATGTTGTGCACATTCTTCCGGCGTAAAATCATTCACATCCAAGGTGCAATGCGCATAGGCTTCGTAAAGTGCGGTTCTTTCCTTAAAGAGATCTTCAATGGTTTGACCGGGGGCAATGGCTATGCCGCGGTCAGGATTGCGGGCGATGCGTTCAAGCAGCATGTCGAGGGGGGCACGTAAGTAAACGATGGGGCCAAGGGAGCGCAAATGGGCCATGGCTGTTTCACGGTAAACTACAGATCCGCCCGTGGCAATAACCGTTCTAAAAAGTCGCAATGACGCAACTACTTGCATTTCCATGTCTAAAAATTCTTCCTTACTTAAAGCGTCGGCCACTTTTTGCAAGGGAACACCGTAAATGGATTCAATAACATAATCAGAGTCTACAAATGACCACGAAAGCTCTTTTGCAAGGGAGGTACCCACGGTGGATTTGCCAACTCCAGGCATGCCGATGAGCGTAATGCAAGGGGTTTTGTGACTTTGTGCTTTGTGCGGTGTAAATTTTTTTGCCATGTCATGTCCTTAAAATAAGCAATCAACTATTCATAGCCTTAGCGTGGGTCTAAGGTCAAGAGCTGTAAGGGAAGGAGTGGGGGCTATTGCTTTAATGCCTCTTAAAAAATGCTTGACTTCTCTCTATGGGAAAGTGTTACTGCCGAGAGCAGATTTTTTATTTCTAGGCATATGAGACCTCTGCGCAATTCATTGCGCAGGGTCTCGTGGAGCATTGGCGCTA
>CAYJHU010000443.1:0-1141 GCA_964369655.1 uncultured Desulfovibrionaceae bacterium
AGAAATCCTATGGCCCACGCTGCTGAAGCCCAAACACCTTGTGCCAAAAGCGTGCATTGTGTATTTGGACTTTCCTCTTCTGTATGCGCCCCCCCCACTAAAAGGAAACAGAGTAGGGGGATAGAAAGTGATAATGAGCCCATGTTTAAGAAAGTGAAAAAACTATCCAAAGCTCCTACGCAGGCCATGAATAAAAAGAAAGCTGTTCGATTGCGCATTAAAGTAGCCGTAATCGCAGCTCCTAGTACAAGCCAAAATTGTGTGGCATGGGTAAAAAGTACATACATACTAGGGGAATTGACTAAAAGAAAAGAGCCTATAACCAAAGCGGCATGAGCAGTAGAGACGCGAACTTTAAGCGCTATGCCAAGGATTATAAGCAGCAAATAGCTGATGATAGTGCACAAGGTTCTCGCAGTGTGTATGTCAAAAAAAGTATAAAAAATACGAACAAATATACTGTACCCGTGGATGTAGCGTGAATAGTCTTCTGTGTGGGGAGCGGAAAATTTACTCTCTGCAGCTTGGCTTAAAGCTGTACATTCTTCATAGGTTTTGTTGTGAAAAAGGTCGTCTATATTTTCAAACTGTTGTAAAGCTGTGCTGATGCCAACACATTCCGTAAACATATCTACCTTTGAGGGGCGAATGATAATAGTTATGGCAGGGTAATTTTGCGAAAAGCCTTTATCAGCATAAGCTTTGAGGATATTTTCTTGTAATGGCTGTATCGGTAATTGGTATGTTGCATAAAGAGCTATGTAACCAAGTGTAATACATGCTAAAACACATATCAAGGCTTTGCACCAAAGTTTAGGACTGGGGAGTTGCTGATATAGCGCTTGAAAGAGGTTTTTACACCAAAAAGAAAAAGTATTTTGCATGGAGCGCCTATGTGAGAGTAAATCTAATGTGAGTAGACAAAGTAAAACATGAGCATGGCAACTCATATATTACAATCCTACCTTTAACTTATGGACTCTTAAGTATTTTATGAACTATAGCGATATTTTCAAAGCTTAGCAAGAAAAAGATAAGCTGCCTTGCTATACAGATAACGCTTGGTCGTGCGTTCTGCACGGCACAAGCTATCGCAAACGTCGGCTGCGTCGGAAGTGAATTCCGTATTGCTTTTGGTTTG
>CAYJHU010000444.1:0-1126 GCA_964369655.1 uncultured Desulfovibrionaceae bacterium
ACTTCCACCGCCGCGAAAGTTTTTGAGGGAGGGGGTTTGGGGGCGGGGACTTTTTTCAAAAAGTCCCCTCCCCCAAAAAAAACTTTTATTTACAATTAAACAAGCTTTGCTAACAAAGTTTCCTTAATGGAGTCGATGGTGCCTTCGCCATTGAGTTCAATGTAGGCAAGATTTCCCTTGGCGCCGAGGTCTTTATAGAAGTAGGCGGCGGCTAGGGTGCCGTCTTCAGTATTGTAGTAGATATCGTGGCGCTTGTTGATGGCGCTTTCGTCTTGGTCATCGCTACGGGTGGAAAGATCGCCTTCGCACACGCGGCAATGGTCGCCATTGGGCTTAATGGCATCAATAAATATATTATTGGGATGATTATTATTATTTTTACAGAGACGTCTGCCCATGATGCGTTGCTTGGCTATTTCACGTGGCAATAAAATTTCAATAACAAAGTTTAGGGGCATGTTTTCGGCTTGTAATGCTTCCCAAAGCTTTTGGGCTTGCACCATATTGCGGGGAAAACCGTCTAAAAGCCAGCCGCCTGCGCCTTTGCTCTTGAGAGTTTCGAGAATCATGGGGATGGTGATTTCGTCTGGTACCAAGTCACCGCGATCAATGTATTCCTTAGCTTTTTTACCAAGCTCGGTACCGCCACCAATGTGTTCGCGGAAAATGGCACCGGATTCGATATGTGCAAGATTGTACTTTTCCTTAACTAAATCACCTTGTGTGCCTTTGCCGCTTCCATTGGGTCCAAAAATAAGAATATTCATCAAAAAGCTCCTCGTGAAATGTGGTTATAGACTAATCTAAACTTACAACTGTGCTATTTTGTTAATAAAACACAATACCATCACTTTATTCTATGCTAATGGCAGGAAGCTTGTCAATGGACATTTGAGATTTTTTTCACAAGAATTGTCAAAAAAATAAATTCTTCTTTGTATAACGCTTGGTCGTACATCCTGTAACAGACAGCTCTTCCTAAACATCAGTTTAAACCAGGCTGCTCAAAAGAGACCTCTGCGCAATTTATTGCGTAGGGTCTCATGGAGCGTTGGCGCCAGCCAATGCGACCAAAAATCAAGAATAGGTGGAGCTTTGCTTCACCGGTAAGTGATTGATTTTTGTG
>CAYJHU010000445.1:0-1125 GCA_964369655.1 uncultured Desulfovibrionaceae bacterium
TAGTCGAGCCTTAACAACTCAAATTTAAGCGTAGGTAAGCTTTGTTTTGCTTACTAGGCTTACCGTACTTAATGCAATAAAAAGTATATTAAGGACAAAAATAACGCCATGCCCTACGAGCCTCATCCACTTCTTCATATTAAAGGCTATGGCAGCCAGAAGTAGGTTCAAGCTATCGCCAATACTACCTTTCAAGTAATTGCGTGAGAGGCGAAAATCACTTTTCATGTGTCCGATAACCGGCTCGATAGCAGTACGGCGTCTAAAATTCTTTCGGGCTTTGTTCTTTGCATAATTGCTTGTATTTTTACTTGAAGGGTGTGGAATTGTTATGATTGTTTTACCTATAGCCTTTATGCCTCGAAAACCCCTATCGCAAAAAGCTATTTCAGGACAATGTCCTTGATTTTCAGTCGCTTGAAAAATAATTTCTTCTAGTGTTTTACTATCATGCCGATTGTCTGGATAACTTTTGACTCCAACAATAAGGCAACTTTCTTTTGTCATAGCAACTACAGCTTTGGCGCCAAATTCAAACTTTTTATGCGCCTTTCCTTTAGCGATACATGCAGTTTGTGGCTCGTGTAAACTATAGATTTTATTCTTATCTTCCCGTTTTTGATTAATAGCTTTAAAACAAATATCCAGTAATAACTGCCATTTTTCAACGGCAGAAGGTAAAAGTTTTCGTTGCACATCGCGCAGCAAGGCGTTGGCAATGGTTTTCACACGCCTTTGAGCGGCAACAACCTTCTTTTTATTTTTCCGACTCTTATCAAAGCGAATGATTCGAAGCAGTTTTTTTAACTCATACTTATAACTACGGCGCAACAAAAGTCCTTCTTCTTTGGCTATCTTCCAGCATTTTGCAATAGCTTTGGAACGAAGCTTTGTATCTGTCGGAAATGTAATATTTTTTTCTTGAACTGTTGTGTCTATCACAATGTGATTTTCAAGTGCGGCCTCACCGTGCAGCCTTAGAGAAATATTCAGAATTTTTTCAAGACCTTTTTCGCCTATACGCTTACGAAAATGTACAAGATCCGAGGGGTCACAAGGGAATTTCCACTGAAAACACTGCATCCCGCAAAACGACTGATAATAAGGATTTTGCACCCAAGCTTC
>CAYJHU010000446.1:0-1120 GCA_964369655.1 uncultured Desulfovibrionaceae bacterium
TAATTAATCAGCGTTTTCATGAATGAAAAAGGCCCTTGCGCAATTTCTGTGCAAGGGCCTTTTTGTTTATGTGTTAATACTATTTAGAAAAAACTTTTTCAAAATAAGGGGTAATCTCACTTTCTTGCACGCTAAGTGGATATGAAACAGTGGTAAAACCATCACCGAAGAAGGTGCGGTCAACCTCTACAAGGAGGTGTACTGTGTCGTTTTCCACCACAAAGCTGAGTTCCACTTCGCTAATACTACGAGCATCCCAAGTGAACCCGCCGCTGGGGCGCATTTCTACTTCTTGATAGATGCCGGAAGTGCTGGAGAAAGTAGATGTTCTCAGATGTCCAATTTCCACATCGACTTTTTGGTATTCAAAGCCATTTTGCAAAAACTTATTAATCATCATCTCCACAGCAGGGTGCGGCTGTACGGTGAGGTAATCGCGGTCACCGCTATCAAGGCCGGATTCAATATCAAGGTTTGTATAGAGCCAAACTTTGGATTGATTCTTTCCGGAGGCAATGGAGGTGATGGGTGTTTCTGCTGGGAGCGTCAAGCTAAAGGGAATTTCGTATTTTTCCCCTGCGGCTACGGTCATGGCTTGATCAATGCGCAAAGAACCCACGGCTTTACTACTGGTATAGCTTTCCTCTTCGCCATTTACCATGCGTGAACCCTTGGCCTGTGTCATGACAGAAATTGTAATGTTATTAATCTCTTGGTCTATTTTTCCGCCTTGGATGTGTACAGTGCCGGTAACAGTGTCACCTTGAGTTACGGTCATATTGTCTACAACGGTGTCAATTTTTGCACTGCCAATGCCAACTTTTGCCAATAAATTCTTAAGCATACATTTTGCTCCTCTATTGATTTATGTTAAATCTTAATATCTATAATGCTCTGCTTTATAAGGGCCGCTAATTTTAACGCCGATATAATCAGCTTGCTCTTGGGTAAGAGTAGTCAGCTTAACACCAAGGCGCTCAAGGTGCAAGCGTGCCACTTCTTCGTCCAATTCCTTGGGCAAAATATAAACTTTATTTTCCATATCAGCATCGGTGGCAAGGCGAATTTGTGCAAGCACTTGGTTGGTGAAGCTGTTGGACATAACAAAGCTTGGGTGGCC
>CAYJHU010000447.1:0-1117 GCA_964369655.1 uncultured Desulfovibrionaceae bacterium
GCCGACGTTTGCGATAGCTTGTGTCGTGCAGGACGCACGACCAAGCGTTATCTGTGCAGCAAGAAAGTTTCCCCCAGACCCCCCTTCAAAAAACTTTTATGTGAATTTTCTTTACAGAAAATTCGTTTATACTTTAGAAATTATCTCTTAAAGTTTCAACTTGTTGAAACTTTAAGTATTAGGGTTTCCAAAGGGGTTTAACCCCTTTGGCGGAGGGTTTGGGAGGCAGAGCCTCCCAAATACAAAAATTCATCAGTTTTCTTTTAAAGCTCTTACTTCACTTTACTTTTCTTAACTCTTATGTAACCTTATATTTTGTTATAAAAAAACCTTGTCCTCGTGAAAAATCATTCATAATTTTAAACTATTGGAGGAAACATGTCGCATATTAGTGAAGAACTCTTTAAAGCTTGGAATTTTCGTCATGCCTGCAAAGCCTTTGATCCTACCTTTACCATTAGTGATGATGATTTTAACACCATTTTAGAAGCAGGCCGCCTGTCGCCTTCTTCCTTTGGCTTTGAACCTTGGCATTTTCTTGTGGTTCAAAATAAAGAATTGCGCCAAGAATTGCTCCCTCTGTGCTGGGGCGCTCAGGGCCAACTCCCTACCGCATCTCATTTTATGTTCATCTATGCTCGCAAAGCCGAAGCTCTTGAGCCGCGTGGTGACTATATCAAAAAGACCATTATCCAAGACACTAAGCATCTTCCCGAAGATGTAGCTGAAATGTATATGGACTTTTTCACAAATTTTATGAAAACAGACTTTGCTTATGAAGGCAATGACAGAGCAAAATTTGAATGGGCCGCTCGTCAATGCTACATTGCCCTTGGCAATATGATGACTGCCGCTGCCCTACTTGGCATTGATTCATGCCCCATGGAAGGATTTCATAAAGAAAAAGTAGAACAATTCCTTGCTGAAAAAGGACTCATTGACCTTAATACCTTTGGGGTCGCCGTCATGGTGGCCTTTGGCAAAAGAGCTGCTGAGCCACGCGAAAAAACTCGCCGTGCACAAATCGATATGGTGCAATGGGTCAAATAAAATTTACATTTTTTCTTTAAAACTTTAATACGGCATTTTTTCAGTGCAAAAAATGCCGTATTTTTTT
>CAYJHU010000448.1:0-1116 GCA_964369655.1 uncultured Desulfovibrionaceae bacterium
TCGCCCCTTCTCCTTGACACTTCCTATAAAATACTATTACATGTAACATATAGATGTAGAAGATGTGCGTGGCATTAGGTCACGCGTCTAGGCGTTTTTCGCCATAAAGCCTAAAGTTTTGAGCTTTTTATTCGATAAATATTTATGGTATTAAAGAGTTTTTATTTTGTATAACACAGGGCTAATATGTATATTATCATTGGTTTGTTTATAGTTTTCGGAAGCGTAGTGGCCGGGTATGCCATGGCCAAGGGTGACTTTCTTATTCTTTTTCAGCCTGCAGAATATGTTATTATTCTTGGTGCTTGCTGGGGGGCTTTTTTTGCCGCACAGACCAAATATACTTGGAAACTCATTGTAGGCAGTTTCAAGCATATTTTTGGCGACCCTGGCTCCAATAAAGACAAGTATTCAGACACATTAGCCCTGCTCTACGCTCTTTTTTCTAAGATGCACCGCGAGGGCGTCATTAGTATTGAAAGTGATGTGGAAAATCCTGACTCCAGTGCGATTTTTAGTAAATATCCTACCATTTCAAACTCTAAACGTACCGTAAGCTTTATTGGTGATACTTTGCGCGTCTATCTTACCACGGGCGATCCTGCCGACATTGATAGTCTCATGAAGATTGATATGCACACCATGCATGAAGAGGAGCTGCTTCCGGCGCATGCGGTGACACATATGGCAGAATCCATGCCGGGTATGGGTATTGTGGCCTGCGTACTTGGGGTTGTTCTAGCCATGGGCAAGATTAACGAACCGCCGGAAGTACTTGGGCACTATATTGCTGCGGCCTTGGTAGGTACATTTGTAGGTATTTTATTTTGTTATGGTTTCTTTGGCCCCATGGGTGCAAAGCTTGAAAACCACGCCCATGAAGAGCATTTTTACTACAATTCCATAAAGGAAGCCGTGGCGGCAGCCATTCGTGGATCTACACCGCTTATTGCAGTGGAATATGGACGCCGCGCCATTCCGCAAGCCTTCCGCCCGACCTTTAGTGAGATGGAAGAAAAGCTCAAGGGCGGTTAAGAGATAATTCTATAAAGTTTTGTTGCGGCTATATATATTTTAAAAAATAAAGTTTTATCGCAAATAAAAGTTTTTTGATGG
>CAYJHU010000449.1:0-1113 GCA_964369655.1 uncultured Desulfovibrionaceae bacterium
TCCGTAAGTTGAAACCGACTTCTGCCGGTCGCCGCTTCCAAACCGTTTCCGATTTTAAGGAAATAACCAGAAGCACCCCCGAGAAGTCTCTCACTGTTGGCCTTACTAAAAAGGCCGGACGCAACCATCATGGCCGTGTGACGATGCGTCGTCGCGGTGGTGGTGTAAAGCGTTTATACCGTATTATTGATTTTAAGCGCAATAAGCTTGGCGTTAACGCCACAGTAGCGCACATCGAATATGATCCTAACCGTTCTGCACGTATTGCACTTTTGCACTTCGTTGACGGTGAAAAGCGCTACATCTTAGCGCCTGTAGGCATCAAACAAGGTGATGTGTTACTTTCTGGTGAAGGTGCCGACATTAAGCCTGGCAATGCCTTGCAAATGTCTAAAATCCCAGTGGGTACAATCATTCATAATATTGAAATGTATCCTGGTAAGGGTGGCCAAATGTGCCGCGCTGCCGGTACTTATGCTCAACTCGTTGCAAAAGAAGGCAAGTATGCATTACTTCGTCTTCCTTCCGGCGAAGTGCGTAAGGTGCTTGCATCTTGCATGGCAACAATTGGTCAGGTTGGTAATATCCACCACGAGCAAATCTCCATCGGTAAAGCCGGCCGTAATCGTTGGCTCAACCGTCGTCCTAAGGTTCGCGGCGTAGCCATGAACCCCATCGACCACCCACTTGGTGGTGGTGAGGGCAGAAGCTCTGGTGGTCGTCATCCTGTATCTCCTTGGGGTACACCTGCCAAGGGTTACAAGACACGCAATCGCAAGAAGGCTTCTTCTAAGCTTATTGTTAAACGCCGTGGTCAGAAGTAGGAGTAGTCAATGCCTAGATCATTGAAAAAAGGGCCGTTTGTTGACGGTCATCTTATGAAAAAAGTTGAAACTGCCACGGAGAACAACGATCGCCGTGTAGTGAAAACTTGGTCGCGCCGCTCCACAATCCTGCCTGAAATGGTAGGTCTGACCTTTGCGGTGCATAATGGCAAGAAGTTTGTTCCGGTTTTTGTGACCGAAAACATGGTAGGACACAAGCTTGGTGAATTTTCACCAACTCGTACTTACTATGGTCACGCAGCGGACAAAAAGTCCAAAAAGAAGTAGG
>CAYJHU010000450.1:0-1106 GCA_964369655.1 uncultured Desulfovibrionaceae bacterium
ATAGGGGGAAAGAATGCATCGCATTTGGATTGGATTATTTTGCATTTGTTTATTGTTTGGCACTATTTGTTCAGCTAAGGCCGCTGATGATTTAGGACCAGAAGCAAAAAAGCACATGAGTATTGTACTCAGCGAGCTTACGTTAAATTCCTATGAAAATGTACAGTCCAAAAATTTTTCTAAACCTGAGCAGCGCGCTGAGCTTTTGGCTTTTGCTGCTTACTATGTGGACACTAACTATTCTTTGAGCAAGACACGTATAACTCCTACACTCCCTAGAAAATATACAAATTCTTTTTCGCATGAACCTACGATATCCTTGAAAGACGTGAAAAGTATCGTAAAGCGTTTTTTTGATTATGATTTACCTGCAATACCCATTGGTGAATATGATTCGGCCTACTTTGACGGCAAGGACTTTCGTATAATTATGGCCAGCGGGGGCATTGTCTATTTTGCTCAGGTACAAGAGGCAAAGAGACTCAAGACGGGAAATATTGCGGTGAAAGGCGTACTCCGTGGCCCTGATGAAAGGGACGAGGATCCCCCCTTTATTATGGGCAGCTTTACCGCAGAACTTAAGCCCATCCTCTGGAGGAATATGTCTACTTACGCTGTTGTGTCTTTAAAAAGCGTTTGGAAAGGAAATTAAGCCATGAAAACAATATATTGCTCTCTGCTTTTACTTGTTTTTATCCTTGTCGTACCCGTGCAAGGGCACACAGAAAGCACCACTACAGAAAAAATGCCTTCATGGGAAGGTGTTTATTGTAATGAAGCCAGCAAAAATTGCTTAAAAATTTATGAGCAAAGCCCTGATACAGCTGCAGAGCGCGGCTATTATGCACAAATCATGTTTTTCAACAAGGCCCGCAATGTTTTTATTGGCGAAGGAGAATTGAAAATTAGAGGCCCTAAGGAGGGGGATTATGATTTCTTTAACTTAGCTCGCTCTGACGACGGAAAAAATATTACTGTTGATCCAGGTTCTGCTTTTTCGTCTAGACACGATGATGACATAAATAACTATGGGCTTTCGCTTTTATTTGGAACGTATACGCGTGTACAATAAATGGAAAACCATACTAGTGTAATTCTTATGATTA
>CAYJHU010000451.1:0-1098 GCA_964369655.1 uncultured Desulfovibrionaceae bacterium
GCTATACCAATGTGTATGAATCTTTGAAGTTGCATCGAGGGCATATTTTTACGCCGGAGATGCTTGCGGATGATGTAGAAAAAGTAAAAGCAAAACCAGCGGTTATTTATTTTCCTGGCTGCGGTGGGGCTTTATTTTATGACCGCGTATCTACAGCAGGGCTAATGCTTTTGCTCAAAGCCGGACACAGCGTTATTATGCCCCCAAAGCACCTGTGTTGTGGATATCCGTTACTTACAGCCGGCATGGAAAAGCTATATCGACGCAATCGTGAAGCGGTGCGAAAACTTCTTTCGGAATTGTATGAGGAAGGCAAAAACGCCGGCCTTGATATTCAGCATATTGTCACTGCCTGCGGCACATGTATTGAAAGTATTGAAGATTTCACGCAGAAGATGGGTCTTGTGCATAAGGATGTGGTTCAGCTTTCACTTGAAAGCCTTGAGCCCATGGCAAATCTAGAAGGTGCGCCGCGCCTTTATCATGAAGCCTGCCATACAGAATGGCCTGGCATGCATAAAGTTAAAGGGCGTGCTAAGCTTTTGCAAAAATTAGAGCTTTTTACCGGAGCAAGTTTCCCCACTTCGCCGGGATGTTGCGGTGAATCCGGCATGGGTGCCATGACTGCACCGCACATTTATAATCGCTTGCGTGAACGTAAAAGAAATAATATTGCTGATGCTTTAGGTAATTATGCTGGGCCTGTGCTGGTGTCTTGTCCTTCGTGCAAGGTGGGCATTGGACGCATCTTGGTGAATCTTAACATTAAGCGCCCTGTCTTACATGTGAGCGAATGGCTTGCTCAGCATTTACATGGTCCTAACTGGCTAAAAAGTTTTAGAAAAAATGTGAATGCCAGCAAGGGTGATGTACGCACAGTGAAGATGGATAACTTTGAATAGGTATCTAAACTTTAGGGGGCATTGTTTCCCAAGGTAAATGCTAAGAGCTTAATTTCCTTTAAAATCCTTAAGTCACCATTTTTTAGCAAGTTAAAAAATGGTGATTTTTTTATCTCTTAAAAAATCCATTAATTGAGACTTTTGCTTCGTCTATATCCTAGCTTTGTTAAAATTTTGTAAAAGCATAATTATATCA
>CAYJHU010000452.1:0-1084 GCA_964369655.1 uncultured Desulfovibrionaceae bacterium
CGGCGCAAATCACTGGCAAAAGTAGTGAGGCTTTTATTTTGGAACATTGTCTGCGCGAAGCTAGAAAAATAGTTTTAGATAACTTTCGTTTTCAGCTAAACTCTTCACAATGGGAGGCTATGCAAAAGGCTCTGGACACACCGCCAAATCATGCACAGTTACAAGGGTTAAGAAAACTCTTTGCTGTCAAAACTCCGTGGGAAAAGTAAAATCTTGCAAGTTTCACCTTATCTCATTGGAACGTTAACATCCATCATCACCGCTACTTTCTGCTAACCCTCGTTTTGAACTATTCGGAAATTCCGAATAGTTGCATTCTGGTGCATTGAGCAGTCGTGAAAATATGCCTCAAATGGGCAATATTGGCAAGGGCTGTATCCATCTTAAAGAAAAAGCGGCAACCACAAGACCACCGCTTTTCCTTACTAACGACTGTACCGTCAATATATTTTATAGTTCGTCGAGGGGCGTATCTGGAATTATCATATAACTATGGTCGTCAACTGTCCGCTGTTGTCTTGGTTGAGGGCTAGTAGGTGTCTGAGGTTTTGGCTTTACGGCTTTTGCTTTTTTATCTGCTTTGGCATCTGCTTTTTTATCCTCAGCACGTTGAAATTCGCTCAAGTAACGTGACAAGGTGCCAAGCTTTATTTCAATGCCTTTTTCCTGCAAAAGTTCCACAATTTCTGGTAACTCAAAGTTACGTTTTTTCAAGCGAAGTATTGCAGGAGCAAGGGCAAGTATGGCCTCTTTCAAGGTGAGGATACGGTTGCCATCTACTCTAATTTTCTTGGGTCTTAATTTGTTTAGCTCTTGTCCGATGCTCTTTATTTGTGATGCTGTCATAGTCATGATTTTTATCCTTTATTTATGGTTAAGTATTATCTGAAATGCGTTGTTGCTAAATCTTGCCAGAGGATGATTTCTATCTGCCCCCATAGGCAGCGCCCATATGCTAGCAGACGCAAGTGTTATCCAATATTGCCCTGTTCATCCCAACAAGGAGATGACACTTATCCCAACGCTGAGCCGTCCCACTTGTGAAGGACGGTTGCCTTTTTGCTATCACGGTTAAGCGGAACGC
>CAYJHU010000453.1:0-1078 GCA_964369655.1 uncultured Desulfovibrionaceae bacterium
CCCACAAAGTCGCCTATGAGGTTTTCTATGGTGGCAAGTTCATTATACAGAGCACCGCCGTGAGCACCAGCCGTATTGCCCATAAAGTCGCCTATGAGGTTTTCTATGGTAAGGTCGCCAAGATTACGACTGTCATTATGCATGCCACCGCCGTCCCTGCCCGCCGTATTACCCACAAAGTCGCCTATGATGTTTCTTATGGTGAGGGTAGTAGGAAGCACGGAAGCGACCGCATTAGACATGCCGCCGCCGTCCCTGCCCGCCGTATTACCCACAAAGTCGCCGGTGATGGACGTTATGATAATGGTCTCGTTCGAGGAGACGGTTTTACCGTTGGCCCAATTGTACATACCGCCGCCGTCCCTGCCCGCCGTATTGCCCACAAAGTCGCCGGTTATGCTGCCTATGTTGATGGTTCCATAGGTGACGTAAGCGGTGTCATTAGCGTCTCCGCCTCTATTATACATACCGCCGCCGTCGCCTGTAGCAGTATTGCCCACAAAGTCGCCGGTGATGGCGCTTATGATCATGTCACTACCGCCTACGGTCAAATTATACATGCCGCCGCCGTCGCCTGTAGCACTATTACCCATGAAGTTTTGGTTGTAGCTAGGCTCTGTGCCGGAGGTGTTTTCTACACGGCCTATCTCTTTTAGCACATCACCGCTGGCATTTTTCACCGCAAAATAGAGGGTGGTGGGAGTGCCGCTTGCGTCTGTAGTCTCGATTTTGAAGGTGTATTGAGTTGTATCCGCTGGGTCGGTGATGGTGGCGGTCACATCTTCAATTTCTGTATAAGGATTGCCAGCACCCTGCGCCGAAGGTGTTTCTTTTATGCTTATACCATAGGTAACCTCTGTGCCATTTTCTTGCATGGTGAAGGTCTTAAAATATGTTTTGCTAGGGTCTTTTACTTCAATGCTATAAGCAGAAGATATACTGTCGACAAAAGCTGCATCATAAACAGGTGTCACGCCATCTTCCTTCTTTAATCCCTTTAAATATGTCTTGGTCTCTTCTTTATCCAGCGTTGGCTCAAATGCCGCCGCCTCTGCCTGCATGGGCATGGCTAAAACAC
>CAYJHU010000454.1:0-1067 GCA_964369655.1 uncultured Desulfovibrionaceae bacterium
AAAAAAGACTCCTGTATATTAAGTTATACAGGAGTCTTAAATTATCAGCTTTATGCGCTAAAGTTCAAAACACTCTTAAAATGGGAAGTTATCCATATCGCTCGCTTCTGAAGGGAAAGGAGAGCCCCCGTCATCCTGTTTAGGCTGAGCTTTGCGTCCCTGAGGTGCGCTTTGTCTGCCTCCAGAACCGCCATAATTATCGCCGCCGCCGTAGCCTGCATTATCATCAATGTATCCACCATGTCCGCCTTGGCCGCCATAACCGCCTTGGCCTCCCTGACCACCACCGGGATTATCTCCCTTCTTGTCAAGAAACTGAACTCTTTGGGCTTTTATTTCTGTAGTATAGCGGTCTTGCCCTTGCTGATCTTGCCACTTGCGTGTTTGCAGTGAGCCTTCCACATAGACCAAGGAGCCTTTTGCAAGGTAATTGGCACAATTTTCCGCTTGGCGCTGAAACACTGAAACTCTATGCCACTCGGTACGCTGAACTTTATTACCATCTCGATCTTGATAAGATTCGTCGGTAGCTACGCTTAAATTACACATGGCTGCGCCTGATTGTGAATAACGAAGCTCTGGATTTGCACCAAGGCGTCCGATTATTTGAACTTTATTTAACATAAAAACTCCTTACTTATAAAAAAACGGGATAATAAATCATTTAGCAAAAATTGTCTTCGAGCTTATATAAAATATCTTCAAGAGCATCGCTTAAAACATTGGCTTTGCGTGGATCCCAATCGGCCAAGGCTGATTCTAATTCTTTCACAGTCTTTACCGCAAGTAAAATATCTTCACCCATAGCGGCCACACGCTTTTCACTCCAGTTCATGAATTGCAAACCATCACCAAGGCGATGTACAAGCTCTATCACTCCAAGCCTTTTCTCAGAACTTGGTATGCTTTCGGCAAGCTCCATAAGCTCCGGCCAAAGTTTCGCTGGCAGGTTTTCATCCCAAGTCACAGCCGAAACGCGTATTTGCAATGCTTTTCCCATGTTCTACCTATATGATGCTTGTTTCATTTTCTGGGGGAGGGAACTTTTTGAAAAAAGTTCCCTCCCC
>CAYJHU010000455.1:0-1059 GCA_964369655.1 uncultured Desulfovibrionaceae bacterium
CTTATATTGTTCATTTTTGCTCTCCTGTAAAGCCTTGGAATGATAAAAATATTCCATTCGCTTCTTTGTGGTGGCATTATGCCAAAAAATCCCCCTTCTTTGCGTAGCAGGTCGTTGAAAAAGTGCAATCTACTTCGTCAACCGCATTGTAGAAGAAGCCTTTTTGAGTCAGATTTTCGGGATGATGAGGTGCTAATATGCTAGATTATTTACAGCAATATGATTATATTTTTGAGCTCGAGCTTGAGGAGTATAGTAATGCTTTTCCCGTTCCTTACATTTGGCAATGCTGGCTACAAGGACGAGCGAAGGTGCCGCCACTGGTGGAAGCTTGTTTGCGCAGTGTGCATAATTATCACGGGCAGCGGAAAATTAAATTTGTAGATGGCGAATCAATACATGATTTTATAACTATCCCACATATAATACAAAATAAATATGAACGGGGCGCCATGGCTCCCGCACATTACAGCGACTATATACGCGTGGCTTTATTGGCAAAATATGGTGGAACATGGCTTGATGCGACTATATTTTTGACAGACAGCATGCCAAGTGAAATTTTTTCTCAAGAATTTTTTGCCTATGTCTTCCCTGCATGGTGCGACGCAAAGGAGTTACCAGCCCTTGAGCTTGTATTTTCTGAGCAAACCAGCGCCATTAATAAGCGATGCTTTTCCAATTGGTGCATGCATGCCAAGTGCAATAATAGGCTGATAAAATTACTTAGAATTTTTTTGGAAGAATATTGGAAAAAAGAAGATGTAGCTTTGGATTATTATATGTTTCATCTTTTTTCTAGCTATATTGTGCTTAAAGACCCGCTTTGCCAGAATATGTTTCGCTCCATGTTGCAGTTAAGCAATGCTTATCCACATTTATTGCAACAATGCTTGACGAAAGCTTTTGACGAAAATTTATACAATACTATTAAAGAATTGACCACATTGCATAAATTAACGTACAAACTAGACTCAGAAATCTTACCTCATTCCTTTACGTCCCATATTTGTTCTGAAATATAGTGCTATAATAGCTTGTTCTGTGAGCAGGTACCTG
>CAYJHU010000456.1:0-1048 GCA_964369655.1 uncultured Desulfovibrionaceae bacterium
TAAGCCGCCAACAGGACAAGCAACCACCGGTTTACCTAAGGCAAAGGCTTCAATGGCTACAAGGCCAAAGCCCTCCCAAGCTGAAGGCATCACATGGATTTTTGCAGCGCGGATCCAAGGGAAGGGGTTTTCTTGATGTCCCAGCATATACACTGAGTCTTGCAAATTATGTTTAGCAATACGTGCCTTAGTGCTTTCCCTCAGTTCACCGTCACCAAGTATAACAGCTCGCACGTTAGGGATTTTTTCGCGCACCTTTGCCACACAATCCACAAAAAGCTCCGGTCTTTTTTCTGGCGCAAGGCGGCCAACAAAAACGAGATCAAATGGCGTAGGGGCGTCCTCGGGCAATGCTTTTTGACTGTTACTGTCTATTGCTTCAATATTAACGCGGTTAGGGAGTAGCACCAGTTTACGCTCACAAAAACTGGGCAAAAAAAGCTTTTTCAAACAAAACTCTTCCCACACACTTTTAGACACGGTGATTATGGACTTGGCGCGCAAGGAAAAAAAGAGCATACAAAGGGAAACCATGCCAAATTTCTTAATAGGCGGAGGATTACTGTGTAAATGTGCAATAAGTGGATAGGAAGAAAGCGCGGCATAGGTGCTGGCGCGAAAGTCCATAGCATGCACAACATCTGGCTGGATGTCATTAAGGCATTGACGCACCGACCATGGTGAAAATTTTGGCAAGCAATAAAAGGGAATGCCCGCGCTTTCCACCACATTACGGATAGGACCTTCAAGTCCGGCATAAATAACCTCATGCCCGCGTGCCTGCATGGATTTAGCTATTTGCAAGTGAACTTGTTCACCGCCATAATAAATTTTCGTGGTGGTTAAGTGCAAAATGCGCATAAATGTTCCTTTCCATATATTTTTATATGAATAGAAGTATATTTTTATTCATTTTAGCACAAGTAAAAAAACATTGTATTCTGTGCGCCTTTGCTTAGGAGGCAAAGGATTATATCAAAGGAAAAGCTATGACCCAAAACACCGCCGCCCTTAAAATTGGCGACGAGTAGTTTTAACCAGCTATTTT
>CAYJHU010000457.1:0-1040 GCA_964369655.1 uncultured Desulfovibrionaceae bacterium
TTGTGACGGAATAGGAAATTGCCTTCCTGTTTGTCCTGTAGATGCTATCAGCTTTTCAGATAAAGATGTCATCGAAAAAGCTAATAAATCACTAGCTTGTGGTTGTCCAGGTTCTAATTCTAAAGAACTTACTAGAAATAATACACCAATATCACAAACAAAGGTGAATTTAATCTCTGAGCTTAGACAATGGCCTGTGCAGATACAACTTGTACCGGAAAATGCTTCTTACTTCAATAATTCACATCTGCTAATTGCGGCAGATTGCACAGCCTATGCTTATGCAAATTTTCATAATAAATTTATGAAAAACAAGGTGACTTTAATAGGTTGCCCCAAGCTTGATAACGGTGATTATACAGATAAACTTACAGAAATTATCTCAAATAACGATATTAAAAGTGTTACTGTGGTTCGTATGGAAGTTCCTTGTTGTGCAGGGATAGAAAGTGCCACTGTCAATGCCCTAAAAGCAAGTGGTAAGTTTATTCCTTGGCAAGTGATTACTATATCTACGGATGGCGTAATATTAGATACTTAGTAAGCAATAGAAAATGGAGAATTAGATTAGACAATGAAAAACAAATCAAATTAATCTGTATATATTGTACCTTTTCTTTACACATACTAACTTTTCTATATTACCATCGCTTAGGCATTTTTTTATGCGTATGGAAAAAGCGTAAAACAAGAATATCATTCCCTTGCACCTTATAAGGGATGATATATGGAATTTCCGTAAAAACAAACTCGCAAGTGCCTTTGACACGATCAATGCGGCCTTTTTCTGGGAATTCTTCAAGGCTATCCACACGAGATTTTACTAGGTTAGCAATGCGTGGGCCACGCTTGGGTCTTCCTTATGAATAAAGGTCAGCTCATCGGCAAAGTTTTGTTTTGCTTTTTGTGGCCAGATAATCATAGCAATTGCCTAGAGCCAACGTGCCCAAAATTCATTCATTTCAACATCTGTAGCAAATTCGCCCCGCTCCGCTTCTGCAAGAGCGTCTTTAATCTCTTGAATTTGCCAGCTTTCCTTT
>CAYJHU010000458.1:0-1038 GCA_964369655.1 uncultured Desulfovibrionaceae bacterium
CCACAAAAAAAGGCCACACAATGTGGCCTTTTAATAGCCAAGGTGCGAGAGGCGTGCTCCTTGGTTTTTGGGATTTTTATGGATGATTTTTACACGTAGCAAAGATTAAGCTTTGCTCCATAAGTGTTTCACCGCTAAAAAAGTATATTAATCTGCCTGCCTGCGAATGAAGGCTGGCATATCGTATTCATTTTCATCAAAAACGAACTCTTCGGCACCCGGCTTATAGCTACGTTGTTGTAGCAAATTACGGGCATGCCCTTTGCGTACATAGGGTGGAAGCTCGCTTTTGCCGTCGTACCAATTTTCAACATTCAGGCGACGTCTATCGGCAGAGTTCATGGGGTCATGCATGCCCTCATGCATTTGGTCATGAACACCTTGATGACTTGGCTGTTGCATTTGCTGTTGCATGGGCTGCTGTGCAGGCTGACGACGCAAGCCTTGGCTTGGGGTTGCTGCACGTGGACCGGGTTGGGCAAAATTAGTTACATGTGATACATGCTCATCTTCTGCTTCAATGGCACTCACGGATTCGATACCTGTGGCAACTACAGTGATGCGTAATTCATCTCCGGCATCATCGTCAAAAACCACACCAAAGATAATATTGCAATCGCTACCATGTACGGATTCGCTAATAATATCGCCGATTTCTTTAATTTCATCGCCGGAAATATCTCTGGAAGCTGTAATATTGTAGAGTACTGCTTTTGCACCCTCAAGGGATACATCTTCAAGCAGCGGACTCATAATGGCGCTCTTGGCTGCTTCGCGGGCGCGGTTTTCGCCGCTGGCAACGCCGGTGCCCATGAGCGCAAGACCGGACTCTTGCATAACGGTATGAACGTCTGCAAAGTCAAGGTTAATCATACCTTCTTCCATGATCACATCGGAAATGCCTTTTACTGCAAAGTATAAAACATCGTTTGCTTTTTTGAGCATTTCAGTGAAAGGGCACTTCTTTGGAGCAAAAACGAGTAAGCGATCGTTGGGGATGGTGATAAGACAATCCACATGTTGACGCAATTCTTGCAA
>CAYJHU010000459.1:0-1034 GCA_964369655.1 uncultured Desulfovibrionaceae bacterium
GAAAATGCATCGTCTGCACTTTGTAATTACACTTTAACCATTTAACAATGAAGGATATATCATGAATATTTTAAGCACCCCCATCTCAGCTTTGGACAAAATGCTGGCTCTTAACCTCAACGTCTCTTTATGGTCAGCACGCAAGAAAATCACCTTTGAAGATGTAAACCATATCCCCAACAATGACCTGCCGCCGCAGGATTTAGCAACGCTCGGCAGCAAGAAGATTGCTCCGCCCGAAAGTCTGCGTGTATTCAGTACACTCAAGGCTCGCGCAGTGACCTTGCTTGATAAATATGGTGTGCGCTTCATGTCTGGTTGGGGCATTCCGGACAATTTGGCGTCGGAAGTTCTAGCTGAACTTGCTACAATCCGCCAAGAGTTTGAGACGCAAAAAACGAGCT
Source organism: uncultured Desulfovibrionaceae bacterium (assembly GCA_964369655.1). GTDB lineage: Bacteria > Desulfobacterota > Desulfovibrionia > Desulfovibrionales > Desulfovibrionaceae > CAYJAD01. The sequence continues at coordinate 405 of CAYJHU010000459.1, forward strand.
TCCTCAATGAGTATGACACTCTAGTAAATGATTGGATTAACAAGCATCAGCAGTGGGCGGACATGCTTGCAAATGCCGTGGACTCATCGGATTACGTGCGTTCACGTTTGCAATTTGAATGGCAATTGTACAGGGTACAGTCCACCTTTGAGACAACACAATCCGGCGTGGATTTGGGCTTGGATGATGCTGTCCATGGCCTTGGCAACACGCTCTTTGATGACGTGGTGAAAACTGCTCAAGATACCTGGCGCAAAGTCTACGAAGGTAAAAGCAGCGTGACGCATAAAGCCTTGTCACCGCTCAAAACCATGCACAGCAAATTGGTTGGCTTATCCTTTATTGAGCCGCATGTTTTGCCGGTGACACAGATTATTCATGAAACGCTCAGCCGTATGCCTAAACGTGGAAATATTGTAGGTGCAAACCTTGTTACATTACAAGGCCTTGTGTGCCTTTTAAGAGATAAGGACGCACTCATTGCCCATGCCAAAAAGCTCATGGACGGGCAGGCTGTGGACAACATTCTGGATGGACTTTTGCAACAAACCGCCAATATTCCACAACAAATGGCAGCTTATGTGGATGTGTATGACCCCATGCTTGATGGTGATGAAGCTCAGCCCTTCA
>CAYJHU010000460.1:0-1031 GCA_964369655.1 uncultured Desulfovibrionaceae bacterium
CAAAATATGAGCGAACTTGCAAGCCATGCCCAATCCATCAATGCTATTATGAGCGTTATTTCTGATATTGCTGACCAAACAAACTTGCTCGCCCTTAACGCAGCCATTGAGGCAGCTAGAGCTGGTGAGGCGGGTCGCGGTTTTGCCGTGGTGGCGGATGAAGTGCGTAAGTTGGCAGAAAAAACCATTTCTTCTACCACAGATGTGGCAAATGCCATCAATGCCATCCAACAAAGCACAGAAGTTAATGTGCAGCAAGTGGATACGGCTGTGACGTGCATTGAAGAAGCCACAGTACTTGCCGTGGAAGGCGGTCAGACCTTGCAGGTTATTTTAGAGATGGCAGAAGAAAGTGCCGACGGCATTCGTGCCATTGCTACGGCTAGCGAAGAGCAGTCTGCCACTTCTGATGAGATTGCCCAGTCCATTGTTTCTGTGTCTAATATTGCACAAAACACTGTCAATGCCATGAATGAAGCCAGTCAAGCCGTGAACTCTTTATCTGAGCAGGCGCAACAATTGGCGGAACTTGTGGAAAACTTGAAAAACAGCTAACTCTAAATACCATTTTAGAATTTAAATTATTTACCTAGTCGATGTTGAAAAACATATCTTCATGTGTTTTTCAACATCGACTAGGGCTGTCTTTAAATAACCTGAAAACACTTTTTTGTGATAGGCGCATATACAGATATACGCCACTGAAACAAAAAAAGCTGTAAGGGCTTTTTCTTTATTGCTAGGGATAAAAATCAGCATGAACACTGCCTTTGTGTAGAAAGCATAGACATTGGCACTTATAATTGCTGCGCCAATGGCTGTGATTATTGCTATGCCTTAACTTCGCAACAAGCGTCCATGCAGAATATGCAAAGGCATAAGCCCCAAAGTCCTATACTTATTGGGCTTATGCCTGCAGATGCCATTATTACCGAAAGGGCAAGTTTAGTGTGGGTAAGCGGCAATTGTCACTATTGCCACATTTTTCTTAGTTCCATTGCTAGCAAATTGCTACTTTCAGCCTGCTATTC
>CAYJHU010000461.1:0-1028 GCA_964369655.1 uncultured Desulfovibrionaceae bacterium
CGGCTTGCATCTATGTTTGTATTTTTATGGTCAATGCAAGAAGCTTTGCAATGTCGCGCACATTGTCCGCATTTTGTACAATTTTCCTGCGACATTCTTGGGCGGATAAGTGCTACTTTGTTCACATATCCAAGCACCGTTCCCACAGGACAAAAAGTATTACACCATGTGCGCCCATTTTTTATGGCTAAAAAGGCAAGCAAGAAAAGGGTCAAAATGGCACCGCCAAGAGCGGCTACACCTTTTTGTAGCACAGAACTTGGCCCAATGAGGAAAGAATCCATACGTTCTGCCAAAGATGCCAACATATTGCTGATATACGTCCAAATCGGCGCAAAAATGTCTGTAGCTATGCGCCCAAAGGCGCTGTATGGTTCTAAAAAAGTGAAGATTATAGGCAGGGAAAAGAGCCAAGAACCTACAAAAAGAGCAAGAAAAGCGAAGCGCCACAGTGGCTGCGCCTTTGTATAGGTATAGCGCCTTTTAGGTCTTACGTGCGCCAACACATCTTGCAACACTCCCAAGGGGCAAATGACTGAACAATACACACGCCCAAATATGAGGCTTAAAGCAAGCAATGTCCCAATAATAAAAGCACTTCCAGATAGTAGTGCTGGAACCCATTGCATCTTGGCTAAAAAAGCCCATGCAGGCGAAAGTGTGCCGCTTACATCTACAAAAAGGAGCGATATGGCTGCAAAAAAACATACAGCCGCAAAAATTCTAACTTTACGCCACATAATCTAACCCTTTAAAATCAATTCCTCATTAAATTCGCTAATCCTTGCCATTTCTGCCACAATATCTACAAATTGCGGACATTTTTTAAGGCATTCGCCGCATCCTGTGCAATGTGACGGCCCTTGAAATTCTTTGATTTTTCGTGCCTTGCTCACCAAGTAGGCACGTTTAGCAGAGGCAAAATTAGGGTCAAGAGCATCTTTGGGTAATTGTTCAAAATCTATACAGGTATTATAATGTAAAAGAACCGATGGAATATCCACACCATAGGGGCAAGGCATACAGTA
>CAYJHU010000462.1:0-1026 GCA_964369655.1 uncultured Desulfovibrionaceae bacterium
ATGAAATTAAAAACGTTTTTGGTATTTTAAAACTGGACAAAGTCTATTATTTTGGTAAGAATTATATTTTACATTTGCTATTAAAAATCCACATTAAGGAAGTACACCATGCAAGCTGTCCATGAGGAAGATATCTTTTTTGAGGCGGTTAAGGAAGGTAATACGGAATTAGTAGAAAAACTTATAAACTACGGTGTGAATGTTAATTGTCAAAATGAATATTCCCAGACTGGGCTACATTTGGCAAGTGGTTTTGGTTTTAATGGTGTAGTTGATGTTTTAATAAAAAAGGGCATTAAGTTAAATGCTCAAAATATCCACGGAAATACGGCATTTCATATGGCCTGCCGGTGGAATAAGGCTTCCATAGTGCGCAAGCTTATGGAGGCGACAATTGATGTAAATATCCAAAATAAAGATGGATATATAGGCTTACACACCGCAGCCTACTATGGCCATAGAAATATCGTAAAAATAATACTTGAGTCGCAAAAGAGCGATTTAACTATCACAGATCGCCGTAAATACACGGCGCTGCACATGGCTTGTCTTTGGAAAGAATTTGAAATTGCCAAATTGCTGGTGGAATATGGGTCAGACGTTACAGCTGTGACCATTGATGGTGAGACGGCTTTGGACCTTGCCAAAGAAAAAGAATGCATTGAGCTTGTCTATTATCTTGAGCATTGCCATGATGTAGCAGAAAACGCAGCGGCACAAAAACAAGAAATACATCATTGGTATGACTTTATTGGTGATTTAAAAAAGCATTTGCACTTGCCTAAGTAGTCGATGCTGAAAAACACGTTTCCACGTTTTTTTCAGAAAGGCACGCTCACTCCCAATGCCCCTTCGGGGACGCCAGAAGTGAATTCTGGCTCATTTTTCGTGGCGCAAAATTTTCGCTTTCGCAAAAATTTTGTTAGTCGGCACAGAAAAACCCTAGTTTGAAAACATAAAAATGCCGTAAAGTGCATTACATGCCCTTATTTTCGGCATTTTTATTTGTATATTTTGATTAAAAAA
>CAYJHU010000463.1:0-1025 GCA_964369655.1 uncultured Desulfovibrionaceae bacterium
TTCCGCCGCGAAATTGGCCGTCCTTCAGAGCGCGAAACATTAGTTTCACGCCTTATTGACCGTCCCATTCGCCCACTTTTCCCAAAAGGCCTAAAGCAGGACGTACAAGTACTTGCCAATGTGCTTTCTGCTGACCAAATCAATGATTCCGACGTGCTTGCCCTTACCGGTGCTTCTGCTGCGGTTCTTATTTCTCCACTTCCCTTCGACGGTCCAGTGGCTGGTGGTCGCATTGGTCGCATTGACGGTCAATTTGTTCTAAACCCCACCTTTGCCGAGCAAGAACAAAGCGATCTTGATATCGTTTTTGCCGCAAGCCGTGATGCCATCACCATGGTTGAAGGCGAAGCACGCTTTTTACCAGAAAGTGTTATTATTGAAGCTTTGGAATGGGGACACAAGGAAATTCAGCCGCTTATTGATGTGCAAATTAAACTTGCAGAACTTGTGGGCAAAGCAAAGCTTACCTTTGTACCTCACGAAGATGACAGTGCCCTTGTAGAAAAAGTTCAATCCTTAGCCTTGGCTCATGGCCTTGAAGCTGCCATGCAAGTGCCTGAAAAAATGGCTCGTAAAGAAGCTCGTTCAGCTGTAAAAGCTGCTGTTATGGAAGGTTTACTCGCCGATGAGGCTTTTGCTGAACATCCAGAGCTTAAGAGCGTAGCAGACCTTATTGCCGGCCTTGAAAAGAAAGTTGTGCGTCAGCGCATAGTTAAAGAAGGCAAGCGCATTGACGGACGCGATACCAAAACCGTACGCCAAATTCAAGTACAAACCTCTCTTTTACCACGTGCCCACGGTTCAGCTTTATTTGCCCGCGGTGAAACAAAATCCCTAGTGGTAGCAACCCTTGGTTCCTCCACCGATGAACAACGCACCGATTCCTTAACCGGTGATAAAACCAATCGCTTTATGCTACACTATAACTTTGCTCCTTACTCTGTAGGTGAAGTTAAGCCAGTACGTGTATCTCGCCGCGAAATCGGACATGGCGCCTTAGCTGAAAAGGCTTTGCGCTATATTCT
>CAYJHU010000464.1:0-1020 GCA_964369655.1 uncultured Desulfovibrionaceae bacterium
AAACTTGCAGCTCTTACCCTGTGCCCCATTGGCATGACCATTGTCCCAGCTGAAGCGAGTAATGCGGCGTCATAACAGTGACGTCATTGCATCGGTGGCAGTTCTTCTTCGTATACCGTGCAAAGAAAGCCTTCGTTCCCTACAAATATGTAGATTTCCTTTTGTTTTTGACAAGAAAGAGATGCTTTGATAAGGTGCAAATACTTTATAAAAAATTAGATAAATATATATACATCATTCGCCTACGTGAGGAATTTTTTATGCAATTATCCAAGAATGCTATCGGTAATTTAATCAATCGTTACAAAGCTGTGCTTAAAAAGTGCCATTTACTCAACACCTTTGGTTCACTGGCTTTGGCTGGTGTTCTAGCTCTTGGCGGGCTTGGTGTTTTAGCCATGCCCATGCAGGCAGAGGCGGCGGCATTTGAGCCAACGCTGGACAAGGCAGAGACCAAGACATATTTAAAAACGTTGACAAGGTTTGACGAAGGAACTGGCACGCGAGTTCCTGTTTATACAGAAGCAGAGGTTGACGCCATATCCTCTGCCTATAGCATTGAAGAAGTAAACCCTAGTAAAAACTATATTAAGACCTTTACCATCAATGAAAATGGTACAGATGTTACCTATGGTATAAGCATAAAAGAAACACCTTCGGCGCAGGGTGCTGGCAATCCTTATACAGAAATTGAAGATGTGACCGCCACCATCACCGACCCAGCGGATACAACTCAATACACCTTCAAAATCGAGACTACAGACGCAAGCGGCACTCCCACCACCCTCTATTTTGCGGTGAAAAATGCCAGCGGTGATGTGCTAAAAGAGATAGGCCGTGTAGAAAACACCTCCGGCACAGAGCCTAGCTACAACCAAAACTTCATGGGCAATAGTGCTACAGGCGACGGCGGCGGCATGTATAATTTGACCGTAGGCGGTAGTAACATCATCATGAGCACCATCACCGGCGACTTTGTGGGTAATACGGCCGGTGATAGCGGCGGCGGCATGTATAATG
>CAYJHU010000465.1:0-1020 GCA_964369655.1 uncultured Desulfovibrionaceae bacterium
TTCTTCAATTACTTGAGTTGTATTTCCAGCATTATCTGTTGCTGTTATTATAAAGTCTGTTCCTGTAGTTTCTGTTGTAAATGAAGTTTGATTAGGTATTACTGATGCTACCCCTGATAGATTATCGGTTGCTCCTACTCCTGAGATATTCACATCAGATAAGTACCAATTATTTTCTCCTTTAGTTCCAGCAATTGTGTAATTAGATATAGTTGGCGCTATATTATCTACTTTGAAAGTTAATTCTTTAGTAGAGATATTTCCAGCATTATCTGTTGCTGTAATAGTTACAACTTCATTGTTAGTTGTGTAATTGATAAATGGTTTATCCACAGTAATTGTTGATACTCCTGATAAATTGTCAACTGCTCCATTATTAGTTATCAGTACATGAGTTTTATACCAACCATTATTTCCTTCAGTTCCTGTTATAGTTGGTTCATTTATTACAGGTGCAGTTTTATCAATAATTATTTGTTCACTACATTTTATTTCATTAGTTATTTCATCTTTTACACAAATTTTATGAGTTCCTTCTTCTTCAAATAAAATAGGTGAAGTCAAAGAAGTAGATGGATCACAATTTGTAATTGATGTTATACAATATAATAAATTATTTGTAGATGTTGCATTTATTGTTACATCTTCATTAGAATAACCTTGTTTACTATAAGTAAAATTTATTGTTGAAGGTTTTTCTGGTTCTGGTGTTACTGTTTCTTCTTCAGTATTATTATCAACACTAGGATTTTCATTACCATTTGTTTGTGGTAGAGTTTCTTTACTCGGTTGATTGTTACTACTAGGAATATTATTAGTGTTATTATTATCTGTATTTGTAGTTTCATCTTTTATTAAAGGTTTTTCTTCTTCTTTATTATTTTCTTCTGTTGATTCTTCTTCAATTAAATCTTTACAAGTAAAATCAATTCCATCATATGTACAATAATCTTCATAAGTAGTTTCTTTATTTTCTTTTATTTTACAATTATAAAACTCTAATATATTATTTTCATAAGA
>CAYJHU010000466.1:0-1011 GCA_964369655.1 uncultured Desulfovibrionaceae bacterium
GCTCTCCCGGCATTATCTTTGAGCATGACGGCGGTAAAACTCATACCAGCCGTAAAGTGCTTTATTCATGTCGTGTTATTCCCATGCGTGGTTCCTGGCTTGATTTTGACTTTGACCATAAAGATATTTTGTATGTGCGCATTGACCGCCGCCGCAAAATGCCTGCGACCATTTTGTTCAAAGCCATGGGCATGACCAATACTGATATCCTCAACTATTTTTATGATACTGAGACATATCACCTTGAAAGCAATGGTAAAGTTCTTTGGGAAGTAGAAAAAAATCTCTTCCGCAAAGACAATGCCTTCACAGACATTGCTCTGCCTGACGGCACCATTGTTGCCAAAGAAGGTAAAGCCATTACCAAGCGCGCCTGGCGTCAACTTTGCGAAGCTGGTGTTCAAAGCATTGAAGTTTCTCCGCAAACCATCGAAGGACTTTTCCTTGCCGAAGATATTGCAAATCCCGAAACCGGTGAAGTTATTGCCGAAGCTGCCGATGAAATCACTGCAGCTCTCATAGATCGCCTGCGCGAACTTGGCATTACTCGCCTTTCCGTATTGCATACTAAGGGTACCGACGCTTCTTCTTCCATCCGTGACACACTTGTTATGGATCGCATTGCCGATATGGAAAAAGCTCAAGAAGAAATCTATCGTCGTTTACGTCCTTCTTCTCCGCCCACACCAGAAATTGCCGCTTCTTTCTTTGATAATATTTTCCGCAGCGGTGATTACTACGATCTTTCTCCCGTGGGACGCTACAAACTTAACCAACGCCTTGGCCTTGAAGCTGACTTTGAACTGCGCACCCTTACCGATGAGGACATCCTCACCGCCATTAAAGTGCTCGTAAGTCTTAAAGACAGCCACGGCCCCGCAGACGATATTGACCACCTTGGCAATCGCCGCGTACGCCTTGTAGGCGAACTTGTGGAAAATCAATACCGCATCGGCCTTGTGCGTATGGAGCGTGCCATCAAGGAACGTATGAGCTTGCAAGAAGTTGCAA